>CAIUAC010001194.1 GCA_903896985.1 uncultured Sandaracinus sp. | reverse complement strand
CTCTGCCTGGGCGGCCGTCTCTGCCGGAGTCCCTGTGTCGGTCTCAGGTTCGCTATCGACTGCCGTGACGGACGCCGCCTCCGTCGCAGGGCCGGGTGCCGACTGTGCCTGCGCTGGCCACGGCAGCGCGAGCGTGAGCGCTGCGGCGAGGCTCAGCCAATGGGCGAAGGTCGGAGTCCGCGAAGGGCGCGGAGGCGCCATCGGAACGCACGTCGCGGACGTCACGCGGACGTCGTCGCTCCCCTCGGCTCTCATGGTCACTCGAACACCCGGCCGGACCATGGCGTAGAACGCGCGCAGTGAACAGCGAAGACGACCGGATTCGCTGGACTGTCATCGCCGGATCAGCCGGCGCCCATGGGCGCGCGCCGACGACGAACGCGCCGCGCGCGAGGCGCCCCTGAGGTCGCGCGCGGCGGCGCGACGACTACGGCACGACCTCGTCGACGAAGTCGAGCATCGCCGCGCGCGCCGCGGGGTCCGCGACGTTGTGCGTGCCGCCGCGCACGCGGAGGAAGCGCGCGTTGGGTAGCCGCGCTTGGAGCGCCTCGCCGTTCGCGAAGGGCACGACCTCGTCACGGTCTCCGTGCACGTGGAGCAGGCGCGCGCGGATTGCTGGCGCGCGGGCAGCGCTGTCGAGGGCGTAGCCGTCGTAGACCAGGCGCGTGAGCGCCACGCCGAGCACCGCTCGTGACATCGCGTGGAGCGACGTGAACGTCGACTCGACGATGCCGCCCGCCGCCTCGCGCGCGCTCCCGGAGAGCGCGACGATGGCCGCCGCGCCGCCGAGCGACTGACCGTGCACGACCAGCCTGCGCGGCGAGACCCGCCGCACCTCGAGCACGTAGCGGATGGCGGCGTCGGCGTCGTGCTCGACCCCGTGCGCGCTCGGGTCCCCGTCGCTCTCCCCGTAGCCGCGGTACTCCGCGAGCAGGACGTCCGCGCCGCGCGCGGCGAGCGCGTCCGCCCAGCCCCAGTAGTCCGACGCCGTCGCGGCGTTGCCGTGGAAGTAGACGACCGTGCGTCGTCGTGGCCCGTGGGCGCGCACCAGCCACCCGACGAGGGCGACGCCGTCGGTCGTGCGGTAGCGGACGCGCGTGCCCCCGACGCGCTCGATGGAGCGGTTCTCCGTGGTCCGCGGATGGAAGAGGAGTGAATGGAGCACGAACGTGAGCGCGAATTCGACGAGGAGCGCGAGCCCGACGCCGCGAAGCGCCAACACCGCCCGCCTCGACCGCTTGCTCCGCGTGCCCGGCGTCGCGCCGCCCGCGACGGGCGCCGACTCTGCCGGGCCGCCGCTCACCGAGCGCCCTCTGCGCAGCCGTACGACACGGGGCTTCGCCGAGGGCCGTCGAGTCCGCGGCGAGAAGTGCTCCTCTCCATCAAGACGAGAGTGTACGCGACCCGAGTCGTGGGGCCGTGCCCGACGTCGGCGGCACACCCCCACTGACGACGATTGGACTCTGCTGTCGTGTGGATGGCCGTCGTCGGGTGCGTGTGCGTGAGGCGATGCTGGCTACGGCTCGCGCGAACCTGTGTAGAGTCACCGCCTGATGTCCAGCGCGCACGCGGCGGTTCTTGAACGAACGGCCCGGCGTCGAGCCGCGCGTCTCGGCTCGCTGCTTCGGGCGCCGTGGGTCCTCGCCGTCGTCCTCTGTGCGCTCGGCGTGACCTCTGCAGCGCAGGCTCAGGAGCCCTCCATCGGGCCCGGACAGGAGCGCAACGTGCTGGCGCTCTTCGCGCCTCACACGCTCGGCGCCGAGGTCGCGCGCGGCTTCGCGCTTTGGGGCGTCTCGATCGAGCGGACGCGGGTCGTCGTCACGCTACGCGCGAGCGGCGGGCGCGACGTCACCGTGACGCTCCTGCACCCGGACTTCGGGCAGGGCGCCGTAGCCCGCACCAGGAGCTTCGCGGTCCTGCGCAGCGGCGCCGCGGGGCTGGACGCCGACGCCGCATTTCGCGCGCTGCTCATCGCCCTCACGCGGAACGACCGCGGCCACTTTTGGGGGGCCGCCGCCGAGGCGGTGAGCCATCGCGAGGGAGTCCCGCTCGACGGAATCCTCGCCATCGTCCTGATCTTCGCGCTCGGGCTGCTCCTGGCTGGTCGCCTGTTGATCGGCGCCCCGCGCTGGCTCGGCCCCGCGCTCGCTGCGACCGTCCTCTCCGGTGCGCTCGTGCGACTCGCGCTCTCGCCCCAGGCGTTCCTCGGCGCCTGGCCCTGGAGCCGCCTCTACGTGCACGAGCGCGCCGTCGCCTTCGGCCCGTGGCTGGCCGCGTACACGCAACACGCGGGGCACGCGATATTCCTCAGCGACGTGATGCTCTGGACGAGCTTCGCGTACGCCGTCGCCATGCCGCTCGTGCTCTTCTCTCACGCGACCTATCTGCTGCGCGACCCGCGCGCGGGGCTCGCCGCGTCGTTCGCGCTCGCGTTCCTCCCGCAGCACATCCGGTACTCGATCTGCGAGGACGGCTTCGTCGCTTCGCTCGTGCTCACCTCGCTCGCGTTCGCGCTGCTCCACGGCGCGCTGCGTGACCCGTCGCGCCTCGTCCGCTGGCTGCTGCTGCTCGCGCTGCCGTGGGTGCTCTACCCGGGCTACCTGCTGCGGCCGCTCAACATCCTCTTCATCGTGGTCTACACCGCGGCGATCCTCGTCCTGCACCGCGACACCGCGCCCCGCTGGCGGCGCGCGCTCGTGCTCGGCGTCGTCCTCGTCGTCGGCGCCGCCGCGAGCGTCGAGTTTTTCCATCGACACGAGGACACCGTCGAGGCGATCTCCGCTGGGCGCTGGCTCGCCAACGTGCTGCGGGTGCTCACCTCCCCGCGCCTGCTCCTCCTCGACGACCCGACGCGCACGCCGCTCCCGCTGATCGTCCTCGCGCCGCTCGGCGCCGTGCTCGCGTGGCGCGCGGGCGAGCGCGTCCTCGTCGCTTTCCTCGGCGGGTGGCTGCTGCTCTTCGTCGTCGCGCACGCGGTCGTCGTGCAGGAGTCGATGCAGCCCCGTTATCACCTGCACCTCGTCGTGCCGTTCTTGCTGCTCGCCGCGGGCGCCGTCACGCGCCTCGCGCCGAAGCACCGACGTTGGCTCTGGCTCGCCGCCGCGTTGACGGTCGTGTCCCCATGGCTGCTGCGCGACTTCGTGCAGGACGCCGATTACACGGAGGTTCGTGAGTACGCCTTCGTGCGCGCGACTCGTGGGTCGGTGCCCTTCGGCTGCACCGTGCTCGAGTACGCAGGCACCGCGCCCACCGGCGGCGACCTACGCTTCGCGCGGATCGGTACGCTCGCCACGCCCGATGGCCGCAGCAAGTTCCGCGTCGTCGGCGTCTTCGCGGGCGGTCACACGGGTCACGGCGACCCGTCGCTCGACGACCTCCTGCGCGACCCCCCGCGCTGCCTCGCGCTCTACGAAGGGCTCGCTTGCTCGACCTCGCTGCCGTCCGGTCAGACCTATGCGCCAGAGTGCCTCGCGCTCCGCGAGCGCCTGCACGCCGTCCCGCTGCGGCGAGAGTCCGTCCGCGCTCGCCTCTACGACTCCCGCAGCGCGGGAGCGCGCCCTCTCGCCGTGTCGCGCGTGCCACTCCGCTTCTCGCTCTCGCGTCTCACGTCTCGTAGGTAGTGCGACCCGACTGCGACCCGACCGAGGTTGGGGCGGCGACCCGTGCGACCCGACCGAGGTTGGGGCGGCGACCCGAGGCGACCCGACCAATGGGCGCCCCGACCAAGGTTGCGCGACCTGACCGAGGTTGCGGTTCTCTGCCCCGACCGAGGTTGCGGTTCCGGCGGTTCCGGCGGTTCCGAGCCGTGTCCGCAAGGTGGCCGTGGACCCACGTGCCCGCTTCCGGCGGCGGCCTGGCGGCGCCCGCCGCCAGATCCGCCAATCCGCTCCCGTAACCTCGCGGAATCACGGCCCCCGCTTCCGGCACAGCACGTGCGAAGCGTCCGCGTATGTCCCGACCTCGCCAGATCCTCCCCGGCTCCACGTACTTGATCACGCGGCGCACCCTGCGTCGGCACTTCCTGCTGCGCCCCGACTCGGAGATGCGCGCGATTATCATCTACCTGCTGGCCGTCTGCGCGGAGCGAAATGGCATTCGCGTGCACGCGTTCTGCGCGATGTCCACGCATCTGCACGTCGTGCTGACCGACACGCGCGGCGAACTACCGCGGTTCTTGGAGCAGTTTCACCGACTCGTCGGGCTCTGCACGAAGGTCCTGCGCAAATGGGAGGGCTGCACGTGGGACCACCAGCAGACGTCGGTCGTCCGCCTGGAGACGCCCGAGGTCATCCTCGACAAGATTGGCTACGTGCTCGCGAATCCCGTCGCCTCGGGCCTCGTGCGGTACGCGCGCGACTGGCCTGGCGCGAAGAGCCGCGTCAACGAGCTCGGCGGCGGGCACATACGCGCGAAGCGGCCCACCGTGTACCTCGACGCGACCAGCGACCAGTGGCCAGACGAGGCGGACCTTGAGCTGGCGCTGCCGTCGTACCTCGACGCTCGAGACGCGACGGCGTGGGTGGACGGCGTGAAGCAGTCGGTCGCGGAGCACGAGGCGCGGGGTCGCGAGGTCGTGGCCGAGAACGGCTGGAAATTCCTCGGGGCGGAGCGAGCGGAGTCCGTCTCGCCGTACGACCGAACGACGAGTTTCGAGCCGCTCCGCGAGTGCAATCCGACGTTCGCGAGCGGAGCCGCGGCGGGGGGCTATGCGGCGGCCGTTGCGGCGCTGCGCGAATTCCGTGCGGCCTATGTCGCGGCGATGGAGAGGTGGCGAGCCGGAGTGCGTGACGCCGTGTTTCCCGCGGGCACATGGTGGATGGCGAGAGTGCACTCGGCAGTGGTGGCGACATAGGACCGCGGAGTGGGAGGTCGGTCTCGAGCGACGAGCAGACGGCGCCGTCGGGATAGCGAGCCTCGTCCACGGGAGTTCGCCTTCCGTGCATGGTCGTGCGCGACGCGTGACCTCTGTGGGTCGCGGGCGAAGTCGTGAGCGCCCCGGAGGAGGCGATGCCGGGCAGCGGCGTCCGAGCGAGCGAAAACCGGCTATCGCGAGGCGGCGAGGTCGGTGAAATCGGCCCATCCGGCTGTCGGTGGAAACCTCAGGTCGGTGAAATCGGCCCATCCGGCTGTCGGTGGAAGCCTCAACCACGGTCGGGCTGCTGATGCTGAACCACGGTCGCGTTGCGCCGCAGCAGTGTTCAACCACGGTCGGGTTGCGCCGCAGTGCTCAACCACGGTCGGGTTGCTGTGTTCAACCACGGTCGGGTTGCGCCGCAGTGCTCAACCACGGTCGGGTTGCTG
>CAIUAC010001193.1 GCA_903896985.1 uncultured Sandaracinus sp. | reverse complement strand
TGAACCGCCCCGAGCGCAAGAACGCCATCGGCCCCGAGATGGCGAACGAGCTCGTGTGGGCGCTCGACGACGCGCGGGACGACACGAGCGTCCGCGTCGTCGTGCTGACGGGCGCGGGCGACTCGTTCAGCGCTGGCGGCGACCTCGGCGGGATGTCGAGCGGCGGCGAGTCCCTCGCGACGAAGGGCGACTTCTCCGATCTGCTCACGCGCCTGACGATGCTCGGCAAGCCGGTCATCGCCCGCGTGCCGGGGCCCGCGATGGGCGGCGGCTGCGGGCTCGTCGCGTCGTGCACGTTCGCCATCGCGAAGGAGAGCGCCGTGCTCGGCACGCCCGAGATTAAGCGCGGGCTGTTCCCGTTCATGATCCTCGCGCCCCTCGCGCGCGTCGTGCGCAGGCGCGACCTGCTCGAGCTGATCTTGCTCGGCGAGAAGATCACGGCGAAGCGCGCGCTCGAGCTCGGCATCCTCTCGCACGTCGTGCCCGACGCGGACCTCGACACTGCCGTCGCGTCGCTCGCGAAGAAGCTCGCGGCGCAGTCCCCGACGGCGATGCGCATGGGGCTGCGCGCGTTCCACACCTACGCGGAGGTGCCGCTCGCCGAGGCTGTCCCGAAGCTCCGCGACGAGCTCGCGGCGATCCTCGGCACGGCCGACGCGCGCGAGGGGCTCACGGCCTTCCTCGAGAAGCGCGAGCCCCACTGGAGCGGGGAGTGAGCGCGCCTCAGCGCTGACCGCGACGACGGGCGCCGAGCGCGAGCCCCAACAGCAGGAGCGCCGCGAGCCAGCCGCGCGACGAGGTCGAGCCGCCCGGCGCGATGCTGCAGCCGCCCTTGGGCGCCGCAGGCACGGTCGGTCGGACGCACGTCGCGCTGAGCCCGTCCGACGCGCGCGCGCAGGCGAGCCCGGGCGGGCAGGAGGTGCCGCTGCCGCACGAGTCGGTGCAGCGACCGGCGAGGCACGTTCCGACCGAGCAGCCCGTAGCGGCCGTGCACGGCTCCCCGAGATACGCGTGCGCGGGCGCGCAGATGCGGGCGCCAGCGTCGACGCAGGTGAAGTCGTCTGGGCAGCTCGTGTCGACCGAGCACACGGTCGTGCACCAGCTCGTCGTGCCGCGCGTCGCGCAGAACGCGCCGGACGCGCAGTCCCCGTTGTCGACGCAGGCGCCGCCCGCAGGCGAGCGATCTCCGCGGGCGCAGCGCTCACCCGAGCAGTGGAAGCCAGCGCCGCACACGGCGTCGTCGCCGCTGCACGCGCGCGTGCAGAACGGCACGGCGTCCGTCGTCACGCACAGCGCGCTGCCGCAGTCGGCGTTCGCCGCGCAGGGCTCGCCGATGCCGCGCGCGCTCGCGACGAGCGCCGCAGGGAGACACGCGCCGCACCCGGTCGGCGCCGCGCCGCAGACCTCGCCGAGCGGACATGTGCCGGTGTCTCCGACGCACGCGTCGAGGCAGCGCACGTTGCCGTCGCCCGGATCGACACAATGCAGCGACGCGCAATCGGTCGCCGTCGTACACGCGGCGCCGTTCGCGAGCGCCCCGCGCACGACCGGCTGACAGAGGCCCTGACAAGCATCGCCGATCACGCAAGACGCGCCAGCCCAAGGCGTCGTCGCGTCGGAGTACGGGTGCGCGATCGTGTCGCAGGCGTCGCCGCCGGGCGTGCAAGGCCTCGTGCAGATGCGCCCCGCGGTCGTGTCCGCGCACACCGAGGGATTCGCGATCGGCGTGAGGAACGACGGCAGCTGCCCGAACGCGCACTCGGCGTCCGCCGTGCACGGCGAGCCGAGCGGCGTGCAGGTCTCGTCGACCTCGCCGTCGCAGTCGTTGTCGAGGCCGTCGCAGACCTCCGCGCCGAGGTCGACGCAATCCCCCGCCTCGATCATCGCGCGGTCGATCAGGTCGAGCTCGACGTCGACGCGATTGTGCCCGTCCTGCGGGCTCGGACAGACATCGCCGGAGCCGAACGAGGCGACGCCGATCACGCGACGCACCGGCAGCTCCTCGATCATCGGGCCACCCGAGTCGCCCGAGCAGATCGTCTCGGCGGAGTAGATCACTCGCGCGCGGACCGCGGCGACCGTGCTCGTCGTCTTGTACTTCACGCCGGACTCACCGGCCGGCGTCTCACCGAAGCCGATCGCCGTGTAGTGCTGCCCCACCATGTCGGTCGGCGCGTCGCGCCGAATCGGGATCGGCGTGATCTCGAGCTCCGGGTTCGCGAGCACGATGATGCCGATGTCGACACCGACGAGCGCGCCGCCGAGCCCGGTCGTCGCGGAAGTCGTGTAGACGCCAGGCGTCGTGTAGATGCGCGCCGCGCGCACGATGCGCGTCGCCCCGACACGATTGCCGAAGCCGACGGTGAGCACGCCCGGCGAGTACGGGCGCTCGACGTCCTCGCCCTGCACGCAGTGCTTCGCGGTGAGGACGACGTGCGGCGAGATCAGCGTGCCCGTGCAACGCCCCGCGCCGCCGTAGATCAGCACGAGCACGACGGCGTCTTCGCCGAGCTCGCGCGTGCCGTTGACGATGGCGGCCGTGCTCCCCGCCGGCGGCGAGTCGTCGACTCCCGGTGCTGTGCACGAGCTCGCGAGGAGAGCGACGACGAGCGACACGGTGAGGACGAGACGGAGCGAAGCGACGGAGTGCTGCACGGGGACGAGTATCTGCGCGGTGCGCGACCGCGTCTACCGGCTCGAGTGAGCGATCGCGGCGAGAATTCGCACGAGACGACACCTTTCTGTCACACTCAGGAAGCTCGAGTGTCACGTCGGAGGTCTCTGCGGCAGCATGGCTAGGACGATGAAAGGCCTCGCAAAACTCCCGAAGCGCGGCCCCAAGGCGCTCGTGCTCGGTGTCGTCGATGGCGCGCCGACCGCGCCGAGCGACTTCGCGAGCCTCGTCGGCGATCTCTCGGCGGGGGACCTGCCGCGCGAACCGGAGTGGCGGATTCACGACCGCACGCACCTCGAGTTCGCCGTCGACTATCGCGTCGGTCCTCCGAAGCCCGCGCAGCGCACCGTCGGGCGAAGCGAGAAGCAGCGCTTCGAGTGGGACGCGTACTTCTTCGTCCCGGAGAGCCTGCGGCTCCACGACCAGACCTACGAGAAGAACGAGATCTACGAGGATCTGCAGTCCTACGTACGGTTCGCCGTGCCGACCGTCCCCTTCGACGCGCTCGCGGGCGAGGCGATGGAGCGCCTCGGCGCGGCGCTCGGACCAGGCTGCGATCACGAGGTCGCGCTCCGCGAATTGCGCCTCTTCGCGTGCCTCGTGCGCGCCTCGAGCGGCGTCGTGCGCCGCAACATCCTCGCGCTCGTAGGCGAGCTGCCCGAGAGCACGCTCGCCATCACCGAGGCGACGCAGCGCCTCGTGCAGAGCGCAGCGCGGGTCGCGAACTCTCTGCGCGCCGTCGTGGACGCAGTGCCCTCCGACGACGCGGCGCTACGCGAGGCGTGCTCGTGGATCGACGAGGACGTGTCGCGCGCGCTCGAGGCGTTGCTCGGCTCGCTCGCGATCGAGCTGCGCAAGGCGCGCCTCGAAGAGCGCATCGTCGCGACGGTCGCGGCGGGCGCCGTAGACGAGGCGCGCGCGAGGGTCGCCCGCGGGCTCGAGGGCGTCGGGCACGCGCACGCCGACTCGCGCGAGATCGAGCACCTCGAGTTCCGGCGGCACGTGCTCAAGCGGTTCACTTCATCGGTGCTGTGGCTGTCGCTCGAGGTGCGCGCCGGCGCGCGCTGGACCCTCGAGCTGCTCTACGCGGTCGCCGCGAGCGTCGCGATGGGCTTCGCCTTCGTGCTCGCCATGCTGAACGGCAGCGCGACGCTGAACCCAGGCACAGCCGGCAATCTCTGGACGGGCGCGCTCCTCGTGATGCTCGCGTACGCCGCGAAGGATCGCATCAAGGCCACGCTGCAGGGCACGTTCTCGCGCGTCGTGCAGCGGCACTTCCCCGACCGCCGCTGGCGCATCCTCGACCGCGAGCGCGAGGTGAGCCTCGGCTCCGTGGAGGAGCGCTCCGCGTTCCTGCCGTTCAAGCGGCTGCCTCCTGAGGCGCTCGCGGTGCGCCGCATGACGCGCACGCACCTCTTCGAGGAGAGCGCGCGCCCCGAGCGTGTGCTGTGGCACCACAAGACGGTGACAGTGCACGGTGACGACGTCGCCGCCGCGGACGCGCGCTTCACGGCGCTCACCGAGATCTTCCGACTCAACCTGCGGCGCTGGCTCGATCACACCGACGACCCCAACCGCAAGATCGTCTTCGCCGATCCGGAAGACCGCCAGATCTACTCGGCCGTCGCGCCGCGCGTCTACAACATCGCGATCGTCTATCGCCTGCGCGAGCGCGGCGTCGACGCCGCTTGGCACCGCATCCGCGTCGTCGTCACGCGCAAAGGCATCCAGCGCATCGACCGGATCTGCTGAGCGGCGCGGACCTCGCGCCCACCCCGCTCGGCACGAGGACACAGACGACGAACTCAGAGGTCCGTGATGCGCAGTTCCACCGCGTCGCCGCCGCGCCAGGTGTCGGGGCGGAGGCTGCCGACGATGTCGATCTGCCCCTGCGCGGCGCCGAGGCGTCCCGCGAGATCGAAGCCGAACGCCTCGATCGACGTGCGCCCGCAGCGCAGCGAGAGCTTGAGGTGGCGCTCCTGCACGACCGACGCGCGCAGCACCTTCACGCCCGGCAGCGCGAAGAGCGGCTCCTCGTTGCCACAACCGAGCGGCTCGAGCATCGCGAGCTCGCGCGCAGCCGGCACCGTGAACGTGCTCCCGTCGAGCGTCACGTCGATCGGCGTCTCCGTCTGCGTCAGCCCGTGCCTCGCCGACACCGCGCGCACGGCGTCGTCGAACGACGCGCGCAGCGCCTCGACCCGCGACGCGCGCACGGTGAGCCCGGCGGCGGCTTGATGCCCACCGAAGCGCTCGAGCTCCGAGGCGCACGCGCTCACCGCGTCGAACAAGCGAAACCCGTCCGGCGCGCGACAGCTGCCGTGCCCGAGGCCGTCGTCGATGCCGACGACGACGACCGGCACGGCGAAGCGGTCGACGAGCCTCGCCGCTGTGATGCCGACGACGCCGCGATGCCAGCCCTCGCCCGCGACGACGATACCCGCGCTCGG
>CAIUAC010001192.1 GCA_903896985.1 uncultured Sandaracinus sp. | reverse complement strand
CGATCAAGCTCCTCGTCAGCCCGACGACCCAGGAGCTCTTCGACGACACGTTGCTCGCGCAGCTGAAGACCAAGCGCCTGGCCTCGCAGCTGATGCTCGTCTTGAGCGAACGCACCGCGGGGAGCGACCTCGCAGCGTGCCGTCGGCAGCTCGAGCTGCTCCGTACTTCCGGCGTCGGCATAGCGCTCGACGGGCTCGGCGCGAGCTCGGCCGGGCTCACGACGTTCGCGGCGCTGTCGCCTGAGCTCGTCAAGCTCGACCTCTCGCTCGTGCGGGACCTCGACGCGTCCTCGAGCAAGCAGCGCCTCGTCGGGGCGCTCGTCTCTCTCTGCGGAGACTCGGGCGCGCTCGTCGTCGGCGAAGGAATCGAGACGCTCGCGGAGGCCGAGGCGCTCGCAGAACTCGGCTGCGACTTGCAGGAGGGCTACTATTACGCGCACCCTGCACCGTCGCCCCCGGAGCCCACGTGGTTTCGTCCATCCCGCTAGCGCTCAGCATCCCGCCGCCGCCCGACCGCGCGCGCCGCGTCCTAGTCGTCGACGACGACGAGGCGCGACGTCATCTCTTCGCGCGCGTGCTCGAGGCCGAGGGCCACGAGGTCGATCTGCTGCCGGACGGCGAGCACATCTTCACGCACATCCACGCGCGTCCACCGGACCTCGTCATCCTCGACGTGCTGATGCCCGGCTCGTCGGGCCTCGAGATCTGCGCGGACCTGCGCATGATGGACGAGATGAAGCTGACGCCGATCATCCTCGTCACGTGCGGCCTCGGCGACGAGGAGAGCGTCGTGCGCGGGCTGATGTGCGGGGCCGACGACTACATCGTCACGCCGTCGCGCCTCGCGGAATTGCGCGCGCGCGTGCACGTGCAGCTGCGCAACCGGCGCGAGCGCGAGCTGCTCGCGTGGGTGCGCAAGCGCGGCGCTTCGCTGCGTGATGCGGCGCTGCGCGATCCGCTCACCGGGCTGGCGAATCGCCGCGCCGCCGACGAGGCGCTCGATGACGCGCTCGAGAGCGGCGAGCCGGTCGTGGTCGTCATGCTCGACCTCGATCACTTCAAGGTGGTGAACGACACGCACGGTCACGGCGCGGGTGACCGTGTGCTGCAGACCGTCGCCGCGCGGCTTGGTGCGCGCGCGCGCCGTGGGGACCTCGCGGCCCGCTATGGCGGCGAGGAATTTCTCGTCGTCGCGCGCGGGGCACGCCCGGAGGTCGCGGGCGCGATCGGGGAGCGCTACCGGCAAGCGATCCACGAGATTCAAATGCCGCCCGACGCGGGCGTCACCGTCGTCACTGCCAGCGTCGGCGTCGCCTCGTGCGATGCCGTCGGGGGCGCGCGCCTCTCTCGCGGGCGGCTCCTCGAGGCCGCCGACGCGGCGCTCTACGAAGCAAAGCGAGCCGGGCGAAATCGGGTCGTCGTCGCGGGTCCGAGCCGCTATCCTCCACGTCCCGTCTCGACGGAAGGCGACCAGGAATGAGTGTCAGTACGAACCCCTCGGGCAGTCTGTTCGACCTCGTCGAGCGCGATCTCGCGCGCGGCACGAGCGATTTGCCGCAGCTGGCCCGCAGCGCGGCTGAGGCGTTACGCATCGCGCGCGCGAGCGACCTCGACCTCGATGCGGCGGTGAAGCTCGCCGAGAGCGATCCTCCTCTCGCGGCGCGCATCCTCGCGGTGGCGAATTCCGCGCTCTACGCGCGCGGGGCACGGCATGTCTCGCCGCGCCGCGCGATCTCGCACATCGGCGGCTCGGCCGCGCGCGACGTGCTCTTTCAGACGGCCTATGCGTCGATGATCGTCGACGTGCCCCGTTTTGCGAGGGAGATCACGCGCGACTTCGTGCACGGCGTGGCGACTGCCTCGCTCGCTCGCGCGCTCGCCCGCGTCGCCTCCGCCGATCCAGAGGACGCCTTTCTCGCGGGTCTGCTCCACGACCTCGGCCGCGCGCGCTGTTGGAAGCTCGTCGCCAAGCGGATGCCCTCGGCGGGCGGCGACGAGCAGGCGTCCGAGATCGTCGACGCGCTGCACGCGGCGGCGGGCCACTCGCTCGTCACGACCTGGCAGCTCCCTACGGAGATCGCCGAGGTCTGCCTCTATCACCACCAGCCGGGAGATCGACTGCTCCCCCGCATCGTCTCGGCGGCGGATGTGCTCGCGCAGGTGGCCGAGAAGCGCGTCGATGCGCGCTCCCCCGCCGAGGCGCTCGTCGCCATCGGGATCGACGCGGGGCTGACCAACGAGTGGCTCGCCCGCGGCGAGCTCGAGTACGAGCGCGCCAAGCTGTTGACCGGCGGCTGAGCCCTCGGTCGTCGTCGGCCCTCAGCCTTCGCTCTCGCCGCCCGTGCCGCGTCTCACGACCGCGCCGTGCAAGAACGGCTCGTTCTCGTGGCGACGTTGGATCAAGTCGAGCACTCCGCGCGTCAGGCGGGTGCCGCTCGCGGCGAGCTTGATGCCCGACGAGGTGAGGAGGTCCTCTTCGAGCACCATGCCCTCGGCCAGCGCTCGCACTGGCACTCGGTCGCCGTGAGCCCGCCATGCGCGAGCCTCCGGAGCGCGCGCGAGCTGCACGAGATGTCCGACGACGAGCGGGTCGTAGATCGTGCCGGCGCGCGTCGTGATCGCCTCGACCGCCTTCTTCACGTTCGTGCGGTCTTGCTCCGAGAAGAAGTCGATCAGCACGCGCAAGATCCGGCTGCCGAAGGGGATCACGCTCTGCCGCAGCCGATCGGGCCCGCCCGTGCCGTCCCAGGCTTCGCCGATGGAGCCGAGCACCTCCGCCGCAGCGCGCAGCGCCACCACGCGCTCGAGCACCGCCGCCGCGAGCACGCCGCGTCGCTGGACCGGCGACACCGAGAACCTGTCCATCGCGGGGCCGTCTGCGTCGATCAGCTTGCCGACCTCGAACAGCCGCGCGGCGGTCTCGAGCGCGCGCGCTTGGTCCGCCGGTACTTGCATCCGCTCCGCCATCGCCTTCGCCGCGCGAGCCAGCCGCGCGCCGCGGTCGGCGGCCCCTGGAGTACGCAGCTCCACGACGTGCCCGAGCAGGTCGACGAGCTGACCGAAGCTGTGCGACGTCGCGGCGTGCTGGGCCTCGGCGAGCGAGCGCTCTTCGCGCACGCGGTCGAAGAGACCCTTCATGCGCAGCGACGAGCGCGTCTTGGCGAGGAGCTCCGCCTGCCCCACTGGCTTCGCGAGGAAGTCGTCGACGCCCGCGTCGAGCGCGCGGATCTTGAGCTGCGTCTCCGCGTGCGCGGTGAACATCACGAACACGACGCCCTCGAGGAGGGGGTCCGCGCGCATCAAGCGGCAGGTCTCGAGTCCATCGAGCACCGGCATCGAGTAGTCGCAGAGCACGACGTCGAGCTTCGCGCCGAGCGCGTGCGCAGCCTCCACGCCGCGCTGACCGTTCTCAGCCATCTCGACGTGGCAACCGCCGCCGCGCTCGAGCACGAGCGCCGTCATCTTCAGCAGATCGGCGTCGTCGTCGATGATCAGGACGGTGGGCTGTGTGCGGCTCATGGTGCGGCCCCCTCGCGGTCCGACGCCGCATGAACCGCCGCGTCGGTCGTCGCCGCGGCGCCCATCGCCGCCGCCGCGCCCGCGTCCTTGTCCGCTTCGCTCGGCGCGCCCCCGTCGCCGACGCCGGCAGCTGCGTCCGTCGCCGCGCGTACGGCTGCGTCGCCCGCATTCGCTCCGACGACGTCGACGCCCCCGTCGGCTCCGGCTGCCGCCTCAGTCGGCATGTCGAGCACTGTGATCGTGATGCGCCGATTGCGCGGCGAGAGCGGGTTGCTCGGCTCCAGCAGATCGCGATCGGCGAAGCCACGAACCTGCTGCACGCGAGCCTCGTCTACGCCGTGCCCGACGAGGATGCGCCGCGCCTGATGAGCGCGATCCGTCGAGAGCTCCCAGTTCGAGTAGCCGTCGCTGCGGTGCAGCGGGCGAGCGTCGGTGTGGCCTTCGACCAGCACCAGATTCGGCAGGGTGGCGAGCTCGTTCGCGACGACCGTGAGGATCTCTTTTGCGCGATCTTCCAGCATCGGACTGCCCGACTCGAAGAACGTCGCGCCCTCGTCCTCCGTGAGCGCGATGCGGAGCCCCTCGGGGGTCATCTCCACGGTGACGTTGCGGGCCATCTGCGCGAGCGCAGGGCTCCCCATCAGCGCACGTCGAATCCGCTCGCCAGCGGTTCGGAGCGTGGCGCGGCGTCGAATCGCGACGATGTCGTTGAGCTGGCGGCTCGACTCCGCAGACGACGCCGCCGTGATCGAGAGCTGAAGGGAGCCGCCTTGCTCGAAGCCGATCGGATCTTGGAAGTAGTTCGCGATCGCGGCTTTCACGTCGGCGCTCTGGTTCACCAGCCACAGTACCAAGAACAGCGCGAACATGGCGGTCATGAAGTCCGCGAACGCCACCTTCCACGCGCCGCCGTGGTGGGCGTGGCCCATCACCTTCTTCTTGCGGATGATGATCGGTGTGTCGCGGGAGGGGCGGGCCACGCGTCAGGCCTTCGGCTTCTTGCTGCAGGCGGCTTCCATCTCCTGGAAGGTCGGGCGCGCTTCGGCCGAGATCTGACGGCGTGCGAACTCGACCGCGACGATCGGCGGGAAGCCCTTGGCGCTCGCGACGACGGCCGCCTTGAGGAAGTAGTAGTACCGGGCCTCGGACGCGTTGAGGTGCTCCATCGCGGTCGCGAGCGGATTGAGGAAGCCGTACGCGGCGAGCACGCCGAGGAACGTGCCCGTCAGCGCCGCGCCGACCTTCTCGCCGATGATCTCCACGGGCCCAGAGATCGCCGCCATCGTGACGACGATGCCGAGCACCGCCGCGACGATGCCGATGCCGGGGAGCGCGTCGCCGACCTTCTGCACGGTGTCGACGGTGAGGGTTTCGGTGTGGTGATGGACGTCGATCTCCTCGTCCATCATCGCCTCGAGGTCATGCGGCGGCACGCTGCCGGCGATCACCAAGCGCATCGAGTCGCAGAAGAATTCGACCGCGTGATGCCGGGCCATCACGGTCTGATATTTCTTGAAGATCGTGCTCTTGCTCGGCTCCTCGATGTGCGCCTCGACGGCGACGAGCCCGTCCTTGCGCGCGACCTGGAAGAACTCGAAGAGGAGCTTCAGCGAGTCGAGGTAGAGCGTCCTGTCGAAGGGGTTCTTCTTCAGGAGTTGCAGGATCTTGGCGACCGTCGCCTTGATCACCTTGACGGGCGTGGAGATGATCACCGAGCCACCGGCGACGCCGAAGATCACGATGAACTCGGACAGGTGGAACAGCGCCGGGATCTTGCCCCCGGCGACGGTGAACCCGCCGAGCACGGCGATGATGACGATGATTGCTCCGACGACGGCGATCATGTTCTCTCAAAGCCTCGGGGTGGCCATCGGCAGGACCGGCCGATCTCTTGAGGGGGGGCGTCTCAGATCGAGTACGCGGGGACCGGAGCGCTTGCTATCAAGTTCTCCCGGCGCCCCGCCGTTTGCTGGCGCCGAGGCGTTAATGTTCGGTTTCCTGAAAAAGTCGAGCACAACGGCAGTTTTGGCTCAGGAACAGCCCGCGCCGACGAAGGCAGGGCCTTCCGAGGCGAGCATCGCGCTCGTCGCGACGCTCGTCCGTCTCTATGGCGCTCAGGCGTTCGACACCGACGATCGCTCGGCCGCCGCGCTCGCGTCGATGTGCGAGCGCTGGGCGGCGCACCTGCTCGACGGAACGCCGCCTCCCGAGGGCGGCGAGAGCGGGCCCGGAGGCTTGCGGCGCTTCTTCGAGCGGCAGCGCAGCGATGAGGTGCACTACGTCGACGTCGCGCTCGGCGACCTGCGCGCGGTCGTCTCCGCGTTCGTGCAGGGGCTGACGCGGATCGCCGCGTTCGATGGCGCGGCCGATGGGCAGGCGATCGAGCGGCTCGAGCGGCTTCGCGAGATCGCCTCGAGCGGTTCGACTGACGATCTGCGCCGCGAGACGCTCTCCACCGTCGACCTGCTCGCGTCGGCGATTCAGGAGCGCCGCGTGCGGCATCGTGGCGAGCTTGCGTCGCTCGGCGAGCGCATCGACGCGCTCGGCGAAGCGCTCGACGAGGCGAAGAAGCGCGGTGAGCACGACCCGCTGACGGGGCTTCCGAACCGCGGCGCGCTCGACGCTCAGCTCGAGCGCTCGGCGACGCTCGCGACGATCTTCGGCCGCCCCTCGGTGCTGCTGCTGCTCGACATCGACCACTTCAAGCTCGTGAACGACTCGCTCGGACATCCCGTCGGCGATCTCGTGCTGAAGGCGCTGGCGGCGTGCTTGACGCGCGCGTTCCTGCGCCGCGATGACCTCGTCGCGCGTTACGGTGGCGAGGAGTTCGCGATCGTCGTGCAAGGCGCGCACGAGCGCGACGCGATGAAGCTCGCCGACAGGCTCCTCGCCGCGGTGCACGCGCTGGCCGTGCCCGCTGGCGACACGGTCGTGCGGCCGACCGTCTCCGCCGGCGTCGCTCCCGTCGTGCCGGGCGAGAGCGCTGCCGCCTGGCTCGCGCGCGCAGACCGGGCGCTCTACGTCGCCAAGAACGCCGGGCGCAATCGCGCCGCGCTCGCCGAGCCCGCCGCGGTGAGTAAGACGCCGGGTCCATCGAGCGCGGGGAGCGTCTCCGGCAGCCCTCGACGCTCGCCCTGAGCTCGTCCGCCGGACGTCGTCCGCCGTCCGCGCGGGCAGGCAACAGCGCATGCTCGCTCGGGTCGGGTCGCGCCGAGGCACGATTGCTGCTAGACGCCGCCGAAATGATCCAGGACGGAAGCAGCTCGGCAGTTCCCGAAGTACTCGGACCGGCCCTCACGAAGGCCATCGCGCAAAAGGGTTACACCTCGCTCACGTCAGTGCAGCTGGCGGTGCTTGACCCGGACGTCGCAGGGCGCGACCTGCGCATCACCTCGCAGACGGGGTCCGGTAAGACCCTCGCCATCGGCTTCGTGCTGCGGGACGTGCCCGGCATCATCGGCGAGCTGCAGAAAGATCGCATCGCCCGACCGCGCGCGCTCATCGTCGCGCCGACGCGCGAGCTCGCGCGGCAGGTCGAGATGGAGCTCTCGTGGCTCTACGCCGCGCTCGGCGTGAAACTCGCCGCGGTCACGGGAGGCGCGAGCTATCGCGAGGAGCATCGCGCGCTCGCCGCCGGTCCAGGCATCGTCGTCGGGACGCCGGGGCGCCTGCTCGATCACCTCGATCGCGGCTCCATCGACGCCTCTCAGGTCGCCGTCGTCGTGCTCGACGAGGCGGACCGTATGCTCGATCTCGGCTTCCGCGAGGCGCTCGAGTCGATCCTCGGGCGCGTGCCCGACGAGCACACCACGCACCTCGTCTCGGCGACCTTCCCGCCGGATGTGCGGCGCCTCGCCGACAGCGTACAGACGAACCCCGCGCACATCGAGGGCACGCGCCTCGGCGCCGCGAACGTCGACATCGACCACGTGATCGTGCTGATCGAGCCGCGCGAGCGCCTCGCCGCGATCGTGAACTTGCTCCTCGCTGATCCCGAGGCGCGCACGATCGTCTTCGCGCGCACGCGCGCCGACGTCGGGCATGTGATGAGCTCGCTCGCAGAGGCCGGCTTCGCCGTCGGCTCGCTCTCGGGTGAGATGGAGCAACAAGAGCGCACGCGCGCGCTCGCGGCGTTCAAGCGCGGCACGATGCGCATCCTCGTCGCGACGGATGTCGCGGCCCGCGGCATCGACGTCCAAGAGGTCAGCTTCGTCATTCACGCGGAGCCGCCGACGGATCCGGACTCGTACACGCACCGCAGCGGTCGCACGGGTCGCGCGGGTCGCAAGGGCACGAGCGCCGTGCTCGTGACGCCGCGCGAGATGAACGGCGCGCGCCGCGTGCTCGAGCGCGCCGGCGTCGGCTTCCGCTTCGAGTCCGTGCCGGACGCCGAGCAGATCCGCCTCGCGCAGGACGAGCGCCTGGTCGCCGCGCTCGCTCGCGAGTCGGGCGAAGACGACGAGCCCATTCCCGCGCGCACCACCGCGCTCGCGCGCAAGCTGATCGCGGCGGGGCCCGTCGAGCGGACGATCGCCCGCCTCCTCTCGCGCGGTCCGCAGGTGCGCGAGCCCGAGCCGCGCGACGTGCGCCGCTTCGATCCCCCGCCGCCCGTGAAGGCGCGTCCGCAGGGCCCGGTGCGCGTCCTGCGCGAGCCCATCCAGCTTCGCTCCGTGCGCGAGAGCGAGGCCCCTCGCCCGCGCGAGGCGCCGCGCCCCCGCGAGCCGTACGTCGCGCCGATCCGCCCGCCCTCGATCCACCCGGCCGCGAGCCACTCGCCTGCGGTCCACTCGCCTGCGGTCGACGTCGCTCCGCGCAGCGTGCGTGCGCGCGTCGTCCCGCCTGCGGTCGCTCCTCGCGCCGTCGAGGAGGTCGCGCCTCCGCCTCCGCCCGTCGCGGCACCGCCTGCCCGCAAGAGCGTCGCCGTCGTCGAGGCGGCCGCCCGTCCGTGGGCGAGCTTCACCATCAACTGGGGTGAGCAGCACGGGGCCGACGCTCGTCGCTTGCTCGCGATGGTCTGTCGCCGCGGCAACATCGAGAGCCGCGACGTCGGCGGGATCCGCATCGGTCGCTCGTCGACCGTGATCGAGATCGCCGAGGATGTATCGCGCGAGTTCGCGCTCGCGGTGAAGCACCCCGATCCGCGCGATCCGAACGTCACGATCAAGCAGGTCAAGCCGAAGGAAAAGAGCGACGCGGCCAAGGCGAAGACCGAGGCGCTCAAGACCAAGAAGCGCGTCTGACGACGCCTGAGGCGCTCAAGACCAAGAAGCGCGTCTGACGGCGCGCTTCCGCTCCCTCAGCGCGGTCGCGCGACGCCGACGAGGCCGCTCTTGACCGGGAATGGCAGCGCGAGCGTCTCGTCGCGCACCTCGCGCGTGTCGAAGCCCGCGGCCTCGAGCAGCGCGCGGGTGTCGCGCGCCGGATCACAGCCGCCGAGCGCGGCCTTCCAAGCGGGGCGCACGAGGCGCTGCGCGGTGGCCGTCGCCCGCGTCGGCGCGAGCACGTGCTCGGCGACGAAGAGCGGCGCGCCCGGCGCGAGGAGGCGGCGCGCCTCGGCGAGCAAGTCGGGTACGCGCTTGACGCTGCAGAGCACGAAGGTGAGCACCGCCGCGTCGAACGAGTGCGCGTCGAGGGGCAGCGCGCGGGACGCAGAGCCGACGACGACCTCGTGCGCCCGACCGCTCCTGCGCAGCCGCTCGCGCGCGAGCTCCGCGAGCCCCTCGCTCGGCTCGACGGCGACGAGCGAGGTCACGGCCTCGGGATAGAAGGGCAGGTTCGAGCCCGTGCCGAAGCCGAGCTCGACGACCCGCCCCCGCGCGTCGGCGAGCAGCTTCGCGCGCAGCGGCTCGACGCCGCGCATCGCCGCGTCGAGCACGCGCCCGAGCACCTCACGGTCGTACGCTCGTCCGAGCCAGCTGCGCGACATGCGGCAGACGATAGCAGCCAGCGGCCGGCGTGCGCTTCGCGCTATCGTGCGCGCCCATGGCAACCCTCCACGTCGTCTGCTCGCACGGCCAAGAGTCCGGTCCGACCGGCACGAAGATCGATCGCCTCTCGGCCGTCGCGCGCGCCCGCGGCGTGGGCGTGGACTCGCTCGACTACCGCGCCGACAAGACGCCCCTCGACCGCGTCGCGCGGCTCGTCGCGCACGCACGCACGCTCGCTGGGCCGTTCGTGCTCGTCGGCTCGAGCATGGGCGCGTATGTGTCGCTCGTCGCGTGTCGGCAGCTGCGACCGGTCGCGCTCTTTCTCATGGCGCCCGCCGTGCTGCTCGACGCGCCCGGGCTCGAGGAGCGCGTGTTCGGCGAGCTGCCGCGCGACCTCGTCGTCGTGCACGGCTGGGGCGACGAGGTCGTGCCGGTGGAGCGCGCGCTCCGCTTCGCGCAGGCTGAGCGCGCGGAGCTCACGCTGCTCGACGCGGGGCATCGGCTCAACGACGAGCGCAGCCTCGCGCTCCTCTGCGAGCGCTTCGACGCGCAGCTCACGCGCTTGCTCGGCTGATCAGCGCTCGTCCTTCGAGGCGTTGTGTCGCTCCATCGCGCGACCCAGCGCGCGCGAGGCGACCCGCGTGACGGCGTAGAGCGCGAGCAGCGACACGACGGCGCTGACGGCGAGCATGATCAGCCCGCGCGTCGAGTCCTCTTCGCCGCTGAGGAGCTGCGCGGCGTTCTGCACGAGGCTGCCGAGGGTCGCCTGCACCATCACCATCGGGGCGAGGCCGAGCATCGTCGCCAAGGCGTACCGCGGGAACGACAGCGCGCTCGCGCTGAGCGCGTAGCTCAGCAGGTTTTGCGGGAGAACCGGCGTAAGCCGGAGAAGTACGGCAATACGGAAGCCCTCGGCGCGCAGCGCCCCGTCGATGCCGGCCCAGCGCGCGTTGCCCGCGAGCTTCTGTTCGACGCGCCCGCGGAGGAATGTGCGCCCGAGCAGGAACGCAGCGCACGAGTGCAGCGCGACGCCGGGCAACGCCACGGCGATGCCGCCGAGAGGTCCGAACGCGAAGCCCGCGATGCCAGCGAAGATGACGATCGGCGCGGCCAGCCCGCCCGCGAGCGCGCACACCGTCCAGTAGATCGCGATGCCGCGCGGACCGCCGTCGCGCAGGCCGTGCGCGAGGGACGCCACGACCTGTTGCACCGCGGGGACGCGCATCGCGAGCGCTGGCGCCGCGAGGAAGAGCGCCACGAACACGCCGCGCACAGCCCACGCGGCCTTCTCTCGGGGCAGTTGCGCCACGGCTCGTTCCGTCGCCTCGACGTCGGGGTCGTCGCTCACGCCGCGCTCGTCTCGAGCCACGCGCGCACCTGCTCGGCGACCCAGTCGGGGGCGTCCGTGCCGATGTCGTGGCCGGCGGTCGGATGGAGCGCGAGCTGCGCGTCGAAGCGCTTGGCGAGCGCGCGTCCACAGGCGGGCGCGGCGAGCGGATCGTGCCCACCGATGAGCACGAGCGTCGGTGCGCCGAGGCGCTCAGGGGCGCGGAACGTCGAGGCGGCGAAGAGTTGCCGCGCGAGCGTCGCGCGCGCGACGGGCGCCTCGGCTGCGTAGCCCGCCCAGCGCCGCGCGAGCACGTCGCGCTCCGCCGCGGGCAGCAGCCGCACCGTCGCGTCGAGCACGATGCGCTCTCGCTCGACGAGGTCGCGCGTGAAGAAGCCGCGCGCGACGCCGAGGAGCGCGCCCGGCTTCATGCGGTCCCACGGCTTGCCCGCGTTCGACGCGCTCGTGTTGGCGAGCACGACGCGCGTGAAGTCGCCGGGGTGCGCGGCCGCCCACGCCATCGAGACCATGCCGCCGAGGGACACTCCGAGCAGCCCCCAGCGCGCGTCGCCGTGCGTTCGCTCGACGTCCGCGCGCAGCGTGAGCCAGCGCGCGCGGACGTCCTCCGCCATCGCGCGCACCGACGCGGGGCAGGTCTCGCGGTGCTGCGTGCCCGCGCCCGGGAGGTCGATGGTGTGCACTCGGACGCCGAGCGCGCGCGCCAAGACGCCGGGGAACTCCCCCCAGTGCCGCTGCTCGCGCACGAGCCCACGCATCAGGATCCAATCGCTCGGCACGGGCGGCAGCTTACTCACGTTCACGCTCTGCGGCGACGCTAGCCGAGGACGGCCATCGTCTGCTGATTGAGCGCGACGAGCGTCGGACCGCTCCAGAGCTCGCGCACCTCGAGGAAGTACCCCGCGTGCAGCGCCTCGACGCGCCCCGTGTGAAAGAGCGGCTGCCGGCTCGGTAGCAGCGCGAGGTCGGTGACGATCTCGGCCGTGAAGCTGACGGTCGCGCACGGGCGCGGCACCGTCTCGACGCCGTAGACCGCGGGCCACCACGCGTCGAGGTGGCCGAGGATCGACGGCGCATCGAAGCGTTCACGCGCGCTCTTCTCTCGCAGCCAGCCGCACGCGGTCGCCTCGTTGCCGCCGCTCAGCGGCAGCGCGCCCGCAGGGCGGTACTCGTAGTGCTGCGCGAAGACGGGCCCGAACGGCGGCCCGATCGGGAGCACCTGCAGCGCGCTCCAGGGGCGCTGGTCCGGCGCGACCCGCGGAGGTACGCGCAGCTCGAAGGGCCGCGCCGCGCCGAGGATCGCGCTCACGCGCGCCTGCACCTCGCCGCGCTGCAAGAGGCGCGCGTCGAAGTAGCTCACCGCCGCGCCCCGCCGCAGCAGCTCCACGCGGATGCTCGCCTCGCCGGGCAGCACGGGCGCGCAGATCTCGCCCGAGAGCGCCCGCAGCGTGCGCTCCTTTTCGGGCTCCTCGTGCTCGATCGCGCGCAGCAGCGCGGCGAGGATGAGCCCACCGAACGCGCCCTTGCCCTGCTGCCAGCCGTCGGGGATCTGCGCGCGGTATTGCCCGCCGCCGAGCGGCTCGACGTGGCTGCCTCGATCGAAGTCGCTGGTCATCGCGCGTCCATGAGAGCAGGGCTACGCCCGTCAGTCGAAGCGCAGCGTGCCGGGGCTGACCGACACCGTCAGCGCGCGCGACGCGTGCTCTCGGAGCACGTTGCCGAAGGTGTAGTAGAGGAGCGTCGTGTGCGCGTCGACGAGGTCGGGCTCGGGGAATCGCTCGCGGAGCGCCGTGCCCATCGGCGGCAGGGTCGCGCGCTCGAAGGCGAGCCCGTCGCGCGACGCCGCCATGCCGAGCGTGCGGCTCCCGTCGGCGCGCCGCGACTCGAAGAAGAGCACGATGCGCGCGGGATCGACCTGCGGGTGCTG
>CAIUAC010001191.1 GCA_903896985.1 uncultured Sandaracinus sp. | reverse complement strand
GCCGCCGGCGCGCTCCCGGTGCCGCACGCGCTGCCGGACTCCACCGTGCTCGCCGTCGCGGCGACCGCGGAGCCGTACGAGGGCACGCCCGTCGTGCTGACGAGCGTCGACGCGCTCGAGCTCGCCGACATGTTCGGCTCCTTTGCCGTCAGCGGCGAGGCGCTCGTCGACGACTCCCTCTATGCGCACCCGGTGTCGCGTCGGGACCGCTTCCTCGAGCTCGCCGGGATCGTGCACTACGCGTTCGGGCGCGTGCGCCTTCTGCCGCGCGACGCAGCGGACATCGTGCTCGATGTGCCGCGTCCCCTCGAGGACCTCGCGGGCGCCTGGGCGTGCACCGACGGCGCCGACTCGGATGGCGACGGGCTCATCGACTGCGCCGACCCAGACTGCTCGCGCTCGGGCTTCTGCGTCAGCGCGCCGACGCACCTGCGCGTGCAGGACGTGCAAGATCCCACGAGCGCAGCGCATCCGGCCTCGGGCACGCGCGTCGCGCTCGCCGGTCCGCTCGTCGTGACCGCGATCGACGCCTTCGCCGAGGCCGCTGGGACTGGCACTGTCGGCAACGTCTATGTGCAGGATATGGCGGCCGCGACTGCCGCGTATTCGGGCGTGCTGGTGTTTCTCCCGACGACCTTCGGCTGCGGCGCGGCGCCCCTCGCGGTGGGTGATCAGGTGTATGTCGCGGGGCGCTACGACGAGTACGCGGGCGACCCGCCGTCGCTCTCGGTCGGCACGCTGACGGAGCTCGTCGCGGGCACGGTCGCGTGCGTGTCGGCCGGGCCGATGCCGTCGCCCGTGCTCGTCGCGGACCCGGCGACGCTCGCGGGCAACGTCCCGCTCGAGGCGGGCACAGGCGAGCCCTACGAGGGCGTGCTCGTCGAACTGCGCGGCGTCGACGTAACCGCCGCGCCGGGCCCGTTTGGCGAGTGGCGCGTCACTGGCAGCATGCGCGTCGACGATGACCTCTACGCCGCGACGCCCCCGCCCGCCTCGGGTGAGCGCCTCGGCTCGCTGGTCGGCGTCATCGACTCGGCGAATGGCAACTATCAGCTCACGCCGCGCTCCGTGGACGACGTCGTGCGCGTGCCGCACGAGACGACCGTCGCGCTCTGCACGAACGGCGTCGACGACGACGTCGACGGGGTCGCGGACTGCGCCGATCTCGACTGCTGTGTCGTGCCGACTTGCTCCGGCGCGCTCGTGCTCTCCGAGGTCCTCTACGACGCCGTCAGCACCGACGACGGCAAGGAGTGGGTCGAGGTGCTCAACACCGGCGCGGCGCCCGCGCAGCTCGGCTGCTTCACGCTCGGCAGTGGCGCGGCGTCGTATTCCGCGGTCACCCCCGCGCTCCCCTCGCGGCTCGTGGCGCCGGGCGAGTGTCTCGTGATCGGCGGACCCACGGATTGCAGCGGCACCGTGTGTGGAGTCGGCACCAACTTCACTCCTGATCTGCTGAACACGACGGGCACGGGAGTCCCCGGACTCGGCCTCTTCACGACGCCGACCCTCACCGCGACGAGCGTGCCCCTGGACGCGGTCGTCTACGGCGTGGGCACCCCGCTGCTGCTCTCGCCCGCCGGCGCCGTGTTCGCCGCGCCGAGCGTCGCCGCGGTCGCCGCCGGTCGGTCCATCGAGCGCTTCGGCGCGCCCGCGGCAGGCACCTGGCGCGCGCAGGCGACGCCGACGCCAGGCGTCTGCGCCGCGATCACGCTCTGATCCTCGGCCAAAACGTGCGCGCATTTCGTCCGTGTTTCGCGCGCGCGACGGGCTGGGGAACGGCCCCGTAACTTCGCGCGTCGAGCCTACTCGGGGCTCGACGCGGTGCGTCGCTCCAGGGCACAACGACGCCGATGCAGATCAACTCGGGTAGCACCGCTTGGATGATCGTCGCGACGGCGATGGTCTTGCTGATGACTCCGGGGCTCGCGCTCTTCTACGGCGGGATGGTGCGCCGCAAGAACGTGCTGTCGTCGCT
>CAIUAC010001190.1 GCA_903896985.1 uncultured Sandaracinus sp. | reverse complement strand
TTTCTGCGGCGCGCGCCCGAGACGCTCGATCCCATGGTGCGCGCTGCGCTGCGCACGGCCTGCTACCAGCTGCTGCACCTCGGGCGAGTGCCGCCGCACGCGATCGTCGACGGCGCGGTCGGGCTCGTCTCACACGAGCGCGGGCGCATCCTCGCGGGCGTCGTGAACGCGGTGCTGCGCAAGGTCGCCGCGACGCGCCCTGCCGAGCCGAAGCCGCCCCTCGCGCTCGTCGCGCCGGACTGGTTCGGCGCCGCGCTCGTCGCGGGTCTAGGCGACGCGCGCGCCACCGAGTTCCTCGCCGCGCGGAGGCTCCCGCCGCCCGTCGTGCTCCGCGTCGAGGACGAGGCGCCGGGCGCTCGCGAGGCGCTGATCGCCCAGATCGTCGCGGTGCGGGAGGGCGCGGAGGTCCTGCCGGGGGCCGTCTCGCCGCGCGCCGTGCTCGTGCGCGGCGGCGGGGATCCGCGCGCGCTGCCGGGCTACGCGGAGGGCGCGTTCACCGTGCAGGAAGAGGGCGCGCAGGCGGTGGCGCTCGCCGTCGGCGCCTCGCCGGGCGAGCGAGTCGCGGACGCGTGCGCGGGGCACGGCGGCAAGACGACGTTCTTCGCCCGCGCGGTCGGCGCCGAGGGGCACGTCACGGCGCTCGACCTCTTCGAGGAGAAGCTCGAGCGCATCGCCCCGGAGCTTCGTCGGCTGCGGCTGCCTGCGGCGCGGCTCGACACCGTGACGGTCGACCTCTCGGTCGGCTCGGCGGGGCTCGAAGGCCGCTACGACCGCGTGGTCGTCGACGCGCCGTGCACTGGCCTCGGCACCGTCCACCGCCGCCCGGAGATCCTGCTGCGCGTCGGCGCCGAGGATCCCGCGCGCCTCGCGGAGCTGCAGGTGCAGATCCTGCGGAACGCCGCGGCGCTCGTTCGCCCCGGCGGGACGCTCGTCTACGCCGTCTGCTCGCCCACGGTCGAAGAGGGCGCAGGCGTCGTCGCGCGCTTGTCCGAGCTGATGCCCATGCTGCGCCCGCATCCGGAGGCGCCGCCCGTCGCTGGCGCAGCGCCCGACGCCGACGGGATGTTGCGCCTCGGCCCATGGAGCGACCCGAGCGGACACGGGCCCGACGCGTACCAAGTGTTCCGGTGGCAGAGAATCAACGCACCGATCGCTTGACGAACTCGCTTCCTGGGCTAGTGTCGGCCCCTGCTTAGCACGGGGCGTAGCGCAGCCTGGTAGCGCACACGGTTCGGGACCGTGGAGTCGGAGGTTCGAATCCTCTCGCCCCGACAATCGATAGAGAAGTGCAGTGGGTAAGGTGGCAGTAGGGCAGTGAAGTTCTTCGAAAGGTCGACCTCGGGTGAGGTCGGCCTTTCGTCGTTTTGGGGCGTTTTGCGTTTGTTCTCACGGTCCGTCGCCGGGATTGCACCGGGCACGCCCGCGTCGCGCGAGGCCGGAGGGCGCCGCGGCGGGACGCGGGCCGCCGCCGCAGACCGTTAAAAGAACACGTTCGGCAGCCCGGACGCAATTCCGGCGTGACTGCACGACGTCGTTAGGGCTATGATGCGCGCGGACGCTAGGGGGCACCCATTCGGTGCTCCTCGATCCCAGAGTGACCGGAGGCCGTCAGTGAGCAAATCCCTTCCCGCCGTGCGCATGTTGGTCATCGATGATGACAGGGCCATCTGCGACTACATGGAGACGTTCCTCGCGAAGGACGGCTTCGAGGTCAAGACGCTGCAAGACCCCGCGCTCGCGCCGGACGAGGTCCGGGTAGGTCGCTACCATCTCGTCGTGCTCGACCTGATGATGCCGAAGATGGATGGACTCGAGACGCTCGAGAAGATCCGCAAGGTCGACAACGACGTCGCGGTCGTGATCTTCACGGGCTATCCGTCCCTCGAGACGGCCGTCCGCGCGATGAAGTTCGACGCCGTCGACTACCTCAAGAAGCCCTTCGATCCCGACGAGTTCCGCGCCGTCATCGACCGCGTGATGCGCAAGAAGGGCCTGCTTCGTACGCCCGAGGAGAACCTCCACCGCACGATCGGCAGCACCATCCGCGGGCTCCGCAAGGAGAAGGACCTCACGCTCAAGCAGATGGCCACGCGCACCGGTCTGAGCGTGTCTCTGCTGTCCCAGATCGAGCGCGCGGAGTCGAGCGCGTCGATCAGCTCGCTCTACAAGATCGCGGTCGCGCTCGACTCGCGCATCCAAGATCTGTTCGGCGACTACTGAGCGAGCGGCGCGGCGCCCCTCGGCGTCGTCGCTACGGTCCGCCGCGGGGGACGAGAGTCTCCGCGGCGAGCGCCGGCAATCCCGCCCGGCGCAGCGCCTCGGCGAGGCCTTCTCTCGCGCGCGCGGCGCTCGCGTCGTCCGCTCGAAGGCCGACGAAGCGAGCGGCGGCGTCGTCCAGGCGGCCCGCGGCGAGCGCCGCTTCGGCAGCGAGGAGCGCTAGCTCCGGGCTCGGTTGACTCGCGTCGGCTCCCGCCGCGAGCTCGTAGGCTTGCTCGGGACGGCCGGCGGCGAGCCAGAGGCGCGCTTGGTCGGCCGGGCCGCCCAGTGCGTCAGGAGTTGCGGTCGCGAGGAGGCCCTCCGCCTCGCTGCGGGCCCCTCGCGCGAGGGCGATGCGCACGCGCAGCGCCGTGTCGGCCTCGTGCACCGGGAGCGCGGCGATCAGGCGGGCGGCGAGCCCCACCTTGTCGGCGGCGAGGGCGCGCGTCGCCGCTTCCCGCACATCGCGGGCGTTCGCTG
>CAIUAC010001189.1 GCA_903896985.1 uncultured Sandaracinus sp. | reverse complement strand
TGATCGATGTCGTACGGCAGGTAGCCCTTCGCCATGCGCTATCAAATACGGCCCGCGATCCAGATGTCGATCCCCGGCGCGACTATTTGCCCGACACGCACCTAGCGCCAGCCTTCGCCCGGGCGAGACAGCTCGCCCCAATACGGCGCCAACGCCGCCTCGGTCTGCTCGATGGCCGCTCGATCGTCGGACCGGATGGCGCCGGAGGGGAGGTCCATGGCCTCCCCGAGCGCTGCCCGCGCGACTGCCGCGACACTCCCCTCGAGCGCGACGAGGTCGTAGCCCCCCTCGAGCACGAACGCGACGCGCCCGTGGCCAGCGCGCTCCGCCTGGGCGACCAGCGCCGACGCCATCGCGCCGTACGAGGCGCCATCGAGCTCCATCGAGGCCAGCGGGTCTCGCGCGTGCGCGTCGAAGCCAGCCGAGACGAGGGTGAGGTCCGCCTCGAAGCGATCCAGGAGTGGCAGCACCACGCGCCTGAACGCCTCGCCGTAGACCTCGGGGCCACCACCCGCCGGGAGCGCCAAATTCGCGATGCGGCCCGCGCCTGCCGCGCTCCCCGTCTCCGTCGGTGCGCCAGAGTAGTGCGGATACAAATCAGCCTGATGGAGCGAGACGAAGAGCACGCGACCGTCGCGCTCGAAGATGTCCTGCGTGCCGTTGCCGTGGTGGACATCCCAATCGACGATCGCGACCCGCCGCGCGCCTGCCGCGAGCGCGCTCGCCGCCGCGACCGCGACGTTGTTCAGCAAGCAGAACCCCTTCGCCTCGTTCGGAGTCGCGTGGTGCCCCGGCGGCCGGACGAGCGCGAAGCCTCGACCGCCCCGCCCCCGCAGCAGCTCGCGCGCGAGCCGCGCCGTGCTGCCCGCCGCCAGCCACGCGGCCGTGTAGGTCCCCTCCGAGAAGTACGTGTCGGCATCCAACTGCCCGCGCCCTTGCCGAAGCTCTGCGGCGAGCCTCCGCAGGTAGCCAGCCTCGTGCACGCGCTCCAGCTCCTCAGCCGTCGCGGCTGTCGGCTCGAGCCCGCGTCGCCGCTCCTCCGGTACCGCGCGCATCAGCCCCGCGCGGGCCGCAACGAGGCGCTCGGCCCGCTCCGGGTGATATCCGGTCGGGACATGCGCATCGAAGCGCGCGTCATCGAGCACGACGAGCACAGAGCGCTCGAGCGGGGCAGTCACGGCGCTCGAGCCTAGCACCTGGCCTCGGCTTCGGCGCCCCGCGAAGCACCGCTATTGACCATGCCGCGCGCGCGATGGTAATCACGCACTGCTCCGTACCGACCGTGGTCCGGAAAACGCTGTCGCAGTACGCCCTGCTGAGCCGTGTCGATCGGGAGCCCACGTGCCCCCGGTGGCGGCCCTCCCAAGCACGGCGACTCCCCTAGTGAGGAGCGTACGTTCATGCGGCTCAAGATCATCGCGGGCAACCTGGTCGCCGTGCTCCTCCTGGGGCTCATCTCTTTCTTCGTCGTGCGTTCGCAGCTGACGTCTGGGCTCGAGGCGCGCGTCGACACGACCATCGCCAACGACGCCGAGGTCATCGAGCGCTCGTGGCGCTTGTCCGGCATAGAATTCACGTCGCTGGTCTCGGACCGCGCCGCGACGCGGGAGGCTCGCGACGTCTTCGCCGCTCTCGACGAGGACCAGCGCCGTACGCGCGGCTACGAAGCCGCCGAGCGCCTCGGCGCTTGGTTCGGCGACCAGTCGCGCCGCGGCGTCGTGCCCGACATCATCCTCTTCACGGATGAGACCGGCAAAGTCCTCGCGCGCAACGCCGACCGCAACCGGATGTACGGCGCGATCCTCACGACGCAGATCCCCGCGCTCCGCGCCGTCCTCGAGCACGGCACCGAGCTCACGGACGTCTGGCGCAAGGATGATGAGGGCAAGGTCATGCAGGTCGCCGCGGCCCCGATCCGCAGCGAAGCGGGCTCGGTCATCGGCACGCTCGTCGTCGGCTACGACGTCTCCAACGGCTACGCGACGGGCGAAGCTCGCCTGCTGAGCCGTGACGTCGCCTTCGTCAGCGACCAGCGCGTCTACAGCTCGTCGCTACCCACGGACCGCGCCGAGGCACTCAAGGCGTTTCTATTCTCCGAGGCCCAGCGCGGCGCGACCGTCCAGGCGCTCGGCGGCGGGGCCGACCCGCAGCCGTTCCGTACGACGCTCGGCGGTGATGAGTACATCGGGGCGCTCGGCCGCCTCGCGAACACCACCTCGGCGCCGCTCGCCTTCGTCGTACTCGGGAACCGAACCACCGCTTCGGCGCTCGCCTCGAGCACCAACATCGTGCTCATCCTGACCGTGCTGTTCGCGCTCGTCGTGCTCGGCTATGGCTTCGCGATCGGTACGCAGCTCCTGCGGCCCATCGAGCAGATCGAGGAAGGTCTGCTCGCCGTCGTCAACGGTCGCACGGACCTGCGTCTCGACGTGCAGAGCGCCGAGCTGGGCGGCCTCGCATACCGCATCAATCAGCTCCTGAACGTCTTCACGGGCGTGCAGGAGACCACCGAGGACGACGCGGGCCGAGTTTCTTCGCCGCCCGACCAGGCCGCGTGGAAGGACCAGGCCTTCTCCGAGGGCGCGGCGGCCGGCGGCGGTGGCGCGGCAGAGCCGATCGATGATCCAGAAGTCGGCGCGCGCCTCGAGGCGGAGCCAGAGGACGCCTAC
>CAIUAC010001188.1 GCA_903896985.1 uncultured Sandaracinus sp. | reverse complement strand
GCGCGGCGCCGATGGCGCTGACGGCGAAGATGCTGAGCGCGAGGTTCCAGAGATCGGCGGGGTGAACATGGACTTGCGAGAGAGTCATCGTGGCCTCCGTGTCTCTCTCTAATGATGACAGTGCGGACTGTCAAGGTTGCGACTGTCACGGATCTGCGAGATTCCCCCCGCGCGCCCCAGACGCAGAGACGCCCCGCCGACTCGAGGGTCAGCGGGGCGCGTCTTACGGATGGGTGCTCAGCGGAGCGTCAGCGGAGTGGGCTGTGGCGGCGCCGTCGGGACCTAGGGCGTGGTCCTGCAGGTGAGCGTCACGCTGAAGGCGCTGAGGCTGCCGGTGTCGCCGGAGGCGAAGTCCTGGGCCCGCAGCAGCCAGGTGCCGTTGGCGAGGGTGCCGATCAGCGGCGAGTAGTCTGCGCCATAGGTGCCGGACAGAATGGGCGTGCCGCCGGGGGGCCACGCGGCGCCGCCGGCGACGAACGTGTACGGCCCGAGGAGGTCGGCGTTGCCGCCGACGCGATTCGAGAGGGTCGCGGTCGCGGTCGTCGGGCCGACCACGTCGATCCTGACGTCACCCGCAAAGGTGTGGGGGGGGCCCCACGCGTGGGTCGTGCGCACCGACGCGACGACGCAGGTCGGGAGCGCCACCGCGAGGCCTAGGTTCACCGCGCCTCCGCCGCTGCCGAAGAAGCCGCCGTCCGGCACGGCGACCGTGGGGCCCGCGTAGGTGACCGTGTACGAGCAGAGGCTGGGCGCGCCGCTGCAGACGAAGCCCGCCTCGATCGCGCACGAGGCGCTGCAGCCATCGCCCGCGCGGACGCCGCCGTCGTCGCAAGCCTCAGCGCCCGCCTGCACGCCGTCGCCGCAGCGCGTGCACACGTCCGGATAGAGGCCGCTGCAGGTGTACCCCGCCTCCACCGTGCAGGTCGCAGAGCAGCCGTCGCCCGAGGCCGTGTTCCGGTCGTCGCACGCCTCGAGGCCGACGCGCAGGCCGTCGCCGCAGATCGGGGCGCATCTGCTCGGGACGGTCGGGCCGCCGGTGCACGTCCAGCCAGGCTCGAGACCGCAGGTCGCAGAGCAGCCGTCGCCGGGGATGCGGTCGCCGTCGTCGCAGGCCTCGACGCCGGGGTGGATGCCGTCGCCGCAGATCGGCGCGCACACGCTCGGCGCGCCCGCGCAGCGGTAGCCGACCTCGATCGCGCAGGTCGCAGAGCAGCCATCAGCCGACACCGCGCCGCCGTCGTCGCAGGCCTCGACGCCCGCGAGCACGCCATCGCCGCAGGTCGTGACGCACCGACTCGGCGTGCCCGTGCAGGTGTAGCCGACCTCGATCATGCACAGCGAGGAGCAGCCGTTGCCCGAGCTCGTGCCGCCGTCGTCGCACGCCTCGACGCCCGCGATCACGCCGTCGCCGCAGACCGGCGTGCACACGCTCGGCGCGCCCGTGCAGCGGTAGCCGACCTCGACCGCGCACGTCGCGGAGCAGCCGTCGGCCGCCGCCGTGCCGCCGTCATCGCAGGCCTCGGTGCCGGTGCGCAGGCCGTCCCCGCAGACCGGCGCGCACACGCTCGGCGCGCCCGCGCAGGTGTAACCGACCTCGAGCGTGCACGTCGCGGAGCAGCCGTCGCCGG
>CAIUAC010001187.1 GCA_903896985.1 uncultured Sandaracinus sp. | reverse complement strand
GTCTCGCGCACGGCGGCTGAGCGGCACGGCTTGCTGACGCTCGAGCAGGCGATCGCCCGCGGCGCGGGCGCGTTCGACGACGCCGATCGCGCCGAGCGCGCGGACCGCGTCCGCAGCCGCGACGCGGCGACCGTGATGTACACCTCGGGCACCACGGGGCGCCCGAAGGGCATCGTCTTCAACCACCTGAACCTCGTGTCGAAGCGCCTCTGCCGCGGCTTCGCGCTGCCGCACCTCAACGAGGGCGACACCTTCCTCGCGTACCTGCCGCTCTGCCACACCTTCGGGCGCTACCTCGAGATGTTCGGCACGCTCTGGTGGGGCGCGACGTACGTCTTCGCGCGCTCGACGAACCACGCGGCGCTCGTCGAGGACTTCAAGACGGTGCGCCCGACGGTGTTCATCTCCGTGCCGAAGAAGTGGATGGAGATGGCCGAGTCCGCGCAGCGCCAAGCCGCGCCCGACGACGTCGAGGGCGCCGCGGGTCAGCTCCGCGCGCTGACGGGCGGGCGCCTCGCGCACGGGCTCTCCGCGGCGGGCTACCTCGACCCGGCGATCTTCCGCGCGTGCCACCGCGCGGGCATCGAGCTCTGCTCGGGCTACGGCATGACCGAGGCGACCGGCGGCATCACGATGACGCCGCCCGGCGAGTACGTAGACGGCTCCATCGGCAAGCCGCTCCCCGGCATCGACTGCCGCCGCGCGGACGACGGCGAGCTCCTGATCCGCGGCGCGTACGTCAGCCCCGGCTACTTTCACGCGGAGGGCGAGGAGCTCGAGGCGCACGACGCGGAGGGCTGGTTTCACACCGGCGATCTCGTGTCGATCGACGGCGAGGGGCACTTCCGGATCACGGGGCGCAAGAAGGAGATCTACAAGAACCGCGCGGGTCAGACGATCGCGCCTCAGCGCGTCGAGAACCTGTTCCGCGACTTCGACGATCTCGCGCAGGCGTTCCTCGTCGGCGATCACCGCGACTACAACACTCTGCTCGTGTGGCCGAATTACGAGGGTCGCCCCGAGCTGCGGCAGCGCACGCCGGAGGAGCTGCATCTGCTCGTCTCGTCGCTCGTCGCCTCGGCGAACCGCTTCCTCGCGCCGTTCGAGCGCGTCGTCGCCTTCCGCATCCTCGACCGCGCGCTCGACCTCGAGCACGGCGAGCTGACGCAGAAGGGCACGTTCAAGCGCGACGTCGTCGAGAAGAATTGGCCCGAGCTGATCGGCGGGATGTATCAGCACCGCGCCGTGTCGCTGTCGGTCGACGGCACCAGCCTGCGCATCCCGAACTGGGTGCTGCGCGAGCTTGGCGCGCTGATCGAGGACGTCGTGGTGCGCGAGGGGGAGCTGCGCGCCGGGGGAGCGAGCCTGCGCGTCGCCGCCGATCCGCGGGCGCCGGGCGCGCTGCGCGTCGGGGACCTCGCCTATCGCGCGGAGGGCGGGCTGCTCGACCTCGGCGCGGTGCTCGCGCAGCCCGCGCTCTGGCTCGGCAACGAGGGGCTGCGGCGCTTCCTCGGCGAGGAGGCGTTCCGCGGGCTCGCGACGCGGCGCTCCAAGGGCAGCGGCGAGGTGCGGGTCGATCCGCGCGTGTGGGAGTCGCCCGACCCGGCGCGCGTGCCGGCGCTGCTCGAGGCGGTGGGGCGCGACGCGGCGACGGTCGAGACGGTGCACGCGGCGGGCGAGCTGCTGCGCGCGGAGCGTCCCGAGGCGCGGCGCGCGCTCGCGCACCTCGAGCGCGTCCTCGAGAGCGGCCGACGCGAGCTCGGGCCGCTCGCCCGCGATCTGCTGCGCCGCTGCGCCGACTCGCCCGAAGAGGAGGTGCGACGCCGCGCGTTCCGCGGGCTGCTCCCGTCCGAGGAGCCCGAGCGCACCGTCGAGACGCTGCGGCTCTTCCTCGATCGGCTCGGCCCGGAGGCGCTCCGCGAGGAGGACCTCGCCTCGTTCGGCGAGAAGGGCCTCTCCGAGCCGCAGGTCGAGATGCTCTTGGCGGCGCTCGAGTCGCCGCACGCGCTCGACTCGGACCAAGACGCCTCTGACCGGCGCCTGCTCGCCGGCGCGATGCGCCTCGCCGTCGCCTATGTGCGCTCGCACCCCGCGTGGTACCCGCGCGTGCGCGTCCCGCTCGCGCGCCTGACCTTCCACGCCGACGCGCTCCTCGCGGCCCGCGCGAGCGAAGAGTACGACCGCCACCACCGCGGCTTTCAGCACTGGCTCGGGCCGAACCTGCGGCTCGCCCTCGACCCGGCGACGGGCGAGGAATACACGTGGCGCGACGTCGTCCGCTTCGCCGAGCCGATCGAGGCGCGCACGGCCGACCTGCTGCTCCGCGCGATCGCCGAGTGCACGCTGGTCCGCAACTCGGCGTTCGTGCTCGGCCGAGGCGCGCTCGTCTCGCTGGCCGACATCCCGCCCGGCGGCGCGACGGTGACGCTCCTCGGGCGGCGCCTCGGCAAGTCCGTGTATCGAATGTCGCTGACGACGCGCTCGCGCGAGACGTACGACTTCGCGCTCAACCACGCCGAGACCGTGCCGCCCGCGGAGCTGCGCGACGAGGTGCTCTGGCTGCTCTCGTCGGGCGCCCCGCCGCCCCTCGTCGAGGCCTTCGGCAGCTACCACGCAGAGTGGGGCATCTACACCGAGGAGTTCATCCCCGGCGAGAACGTCCAGCAGCAGCTCGCGCGCTTTCTCCAGCAGGGCGAGGGGCGCCGCATCCGCAACCAGTGGCCGTTCCTCGTGTGGACGACGCTCGCCGCCCACGTCGGCTTCTGGGACCGCACCGGCCGCCGCGTCGCGCTCCGCGAGCCCTCCCCCGCCGCGTTCATCGTGCCGTCTCACGACTACCAGACGGGCGGTCGCCTCGTCTCCATCTCCGACCGCGGCGCGGCGAGCCTGCTCGACGAGGTCCTCGATCGCTTCGAGCAGTCGTTCGTGCAGCCGATGGAGACGCAGTATCCGGACCTCCGCGGCGGCCTCGGCCCGACGCTGCGCTTCTCCGCCGTCGTCGAGGCGCTCGGCATCGACCGCGCGCGCCTCGCGCTCGCCGCGCTGCAGCCCGGCCCGCGCGCCGAGGCAGCGGCCGTGTTCCTCGCCTCGATCGACGCGACGGGCTACACGCCGCGCTCGGTGCACTTCGCGGCGGAGCGCTTCCGCCGCTGGCGCAGCATCAACCCCAACGCCACCCAAGAGGCGCAGGGCGCGATGCTCGGCGAGCTCTGGACGACCTACCAGCTAGGCGACATCGAGCGCTCCTTCCCGGACAGCCGCATCCGCTTCTTCCGCCGCACGGTCTTCGTCGACGCGCGCGAGCCGCTCGCCGCCGCGCTCGATCGGCTGATGGGCCGGGCGCGCTCGCTGCCCTACCGCGGGCTCGATCTGCGCTCGCAGATCGCGACGCTGCGCGAGGCGGTCAAGCCCGACGCCCGCGAGGACTACTTCCTCGCGCGGATGACCTTCCCGCACCTGCGCCCCGACGACCAGACCTCGCTGATCTCGCTCGAGCGCGGCGATCACCTGACCGCCGAGGTCGTCGTCGCCTTCACCGACGAGCGTGGCGAGCGCTACTCCGTGCGCGCGGCGCGCTCCCCGCGCGAGGTCGCCCGGCTGCTGCAGCTCTTCCAAGAGTCGAGCCTCGAGGTGACGTTCGCGCCCGAGCACCGGCACCTGATCGCGGTCGACCCGCACGACGCCGTGATCGGCGGCGTCTTCTATCGGCCCGTGACGCCCGAGCGCGTCCACATGGAGAAGATCGCCGTGGCCCGCAAGCACCGCGGGCTCGGCGTCGCCGACGGCATCATGCGCGAGCTCTCCCATCGCCAACGCTCCCGCGGCGTGCAAGTGATCGAGACGGGCTGGTTCCAGCCCGAGGTCCTCTCGCGCTTCGGCTTCCGCCTCGACCCCGCGTCGGGCGGCTTGGTCCTCGACCTCACGACCGCGGCGGCAGCGCCGCAATAGGGGCGTCATGAGCGCGGCACTCGGCAAGCCTTGGCGAATCATCGACTCCACCCTGCGGGAGGGCGAGCAGTTCGCGAAGGCCAACTTTCGCACCGAGGACAAGGTCGCGATCGCGCGCCTGCTCGACGGCTTCGGCGTCGACTACATCGAGCTGACCTCCCCCGCGGCCTCGCCGCAGTCGCAGCGCGACGCCGAGCGCATCGTCAAGCTCGGCCTCTCCGCGCAGGTGATCACGCACGCGCGCTGCGTCGTCGACGACGTGCGCGCCGCCATCGACACCGGCGTGCAGGGCATCGGCCTGCTCTTCGCGACGAGCCGCATCCTGCGCGAGGCGTCCCACGGCCGCAGCATCCAGCAGATCATCGACGCGATGGCCGCGCCGGTCGAGCTCGCCCTCGCCGCCGGCCTCGAGACGCGCTTCTCCGCAGAGGACGCGTTCCGCAGCGAAGAGGCCGACTTGATGGCCGTCTACCGCGCCGCCGAGGCGCTCGGCGTGCACCGCGTCGGGGCCGCCGACACCGTCGGGATCGCGACGCCGCGCCAGGTCTACGCGCTCTTTCGCCAGATCCGCCGCACCGTGAAGTGCGACATCGGCTTCCACGGCCACGACGACACCGGCTGCGCCGTCGCCAACGCGTACGAGGCAGTCTCCGCGGGCGCGACCCACGTCGACGTCTCCGTCCTCGGCATCGGCGAGCGCGTCGGCATCACCCCGCTCGGCGGCTTCATCGCGCGGATGTACAGCCTCGACCCGCAGGGCGTCTCCGCCCGCTATCGCCTCGGCCAACTGCGCGAGCTAGAGCGCCTCGTCGCGCGCATCACCGACGTCGAGATCCCCTTCAACAACCCGCTGACCGGCGAGACCGCCTATTCGCACAAAGCGGGAATGCACCTCAAGGCGATGCTCACGAATCCCGGCAGCTACGAGGTCATCCCCCCCGAGGCCGTCGGCGCAGCGCGCCAATTGATCGTGGGCAGTCGCCTGACAGGCAAACACGCCGTCGCCTATCGAGCGCGCGAGATCGGCCTGAAGTTCGGAGAGTCCGAGCTCAAGACCATCACCGCGCGAATCAAAGACATGGCCGACCGCGGCGAGCTGACCGAGGGGCAGATCGACGAGATATTGCGGGATTCGTTTACGGCTTGAGGGGCGGAGGAGCGATGAACGTCAGAGGCGAGGAGTGCGCCCTCGTAGAGCGCTCCACACCGCCACCACGCGGATGACCTCCGATGACACGACGCGGTAGTAGACGTGAAAGCGCGTTCCCCGCATGAGCGGGCGTCGATGCTCTCGGCCCGAGGCCGCACGGTAGACCACGCCGACCGCCGGGGCCGCGCGGAGTTGCCCGAGGACCACAGCCAGCTCTTCCTCGAACAGCTCCGTGGCCGCGGGTCGATTCGCCCGCCACCACCGCGCAGCGCGCTCGGCATCGAGCGCCGCCCGCGGCGCGATCTCGAGCCTCACCGCGCGGCTCGCAGCCTCTTCCACAGCTCTTCCTCCGTCAAACCCAAGCCCGCGTCGAGCTCAGCCTCGCCCTGATCGAGAGCCGCATGAAGCGCAGCCCGATCCCGGTCGTCGAGGTCATCCCCATCGATGACGCCCATGACGACCTCCGCCCCCTCGGGAAGATTCGTCGGCTCGTCGAGCACGAGCCGTCCAGACCGCACGTGAGCCTTCAGAGCTTGCATGGCCCTCCGAGTCTACCGACGGAGGCGCGCGGCCGCCATGCCCGCCGAGCGCGAGCGCCGCACGGACATGACGTCGGTCGGCTCGAGTCGCCTCAACAACCCCGCAGGCACCGTGACCAGCGCCCGCGTCTCCCCGCCCGCGCTGACGAACTCCACCTCGACGGCCTCGGGCGAATAGATCTCCACGACGGCGCCGAGGTCGCCGGCCCGCAGGTCGTGTTCCCCCAGGTCTCGCAGCAGCACTACGGTGTCGAGCAGCTCCATCATCGACCTCTCGCCGGATACACGGTGACGAGCCGCGGACGGCGCTCGCCAGCCCTGAGGAACCAGACCGACACCACGTTAGCAGTTTGGGCCCGACGGTGTGAACAGGATGGCTGCGTCCCGCGCGTGGCGCGCGACCAGTCGTAGCGGTCCAAGTGGCCCTCAGGGAGCTTCTTCATGCTTCCTCCGTTGCGACGGCGAGGCCTTTCTCGCGGAGATGAGCCGAGTGGCGTCCTGAGACTCGAACACCGAGACCACGACGAAGATCACCGACCTCTGCCCGAGCGCCCGATCACGATCGTGCGGTTCGGTTCGAGCAGGTCAGGCGCCTCGAGCGCGAAGGGGTCGACGAGCGCAGACGCCGCCTCCTCGAACGAGACGCCGTGCTTCGCCACGCCCGCTTGAGGACGAACCTCCCACGGCGTCCGAGAAGCGCGCGATTATGCGCGCCCGCTCCAGTAGCCCGGCTCACGCCGGGTATGCGCCACTGCGACGACGGCGCGCGTTCCGCCGACCGTCCCGACGATGATGAGAAATGGGAAACGTTTGAGGCCGAACGCGCGGTACTCGCGTGCGGGATCGAGGCCAGCGATCGTTCGACCGCTTTGCGGAAACTGTGCGGCGCGGTCCACGCGCAGCCGAACCTCGTCGACGAACAACGAGCCGTACACCGGACGCTCGCGCTCGTAGTTCGTGCCCGCCGCCTCGAGCTCATCGAGCGCCTCCGGCACGAACGGCAGGCGCATCAGCGACCGAGCGCCGCTAGGAGCCGCGCGTCCACGGCATCACCCGAGACGAGCTGCGACGCACCTCGCTCGACCGCCTCCACGCGGCGGGCGAGCTCCGCTCGCCATGCGTCGGTCAGTGATGCCCCCGAAGCGTCGAGGCTGTCTTCCAGCGCCACGATGAGCTCCGCGCGCTCCTCCGACGGGAGCGCGAGCGCGTCCTCGAAGATCTTCTTCGCAGCCGAGGTCATACCGCCATCGTAGCGGGCAGCGCGGCGGCTGGCCAGACGTGCCGGGCCTCAAGCTGCCGGACCGACCGGCCTTCTCGCGCTTGAAGTCGCGGCGGCTGGCGGTCGTCGTCTCAATCGGCGGCGTTCAAGCTCGCCGAGAGCGACGCCGCGTCAGCGTGAGACCGAAGCGCCCCCGCGCGGGCCTCCTCGATCGCCGCCGCGGTCTTCGCGTTTGGGACCCGCGACTCGGAGGACGGCGGCTTCTTCGGCTTGGTCTTCATCTTGTGGTCGAGGTGAGCATAAGCCATGGACGCGGCTGCAATGAAGCCCCTTGCAGCGCGAAAGCGCATCGTCAGCCCATGAGTGCCCCATGAGGCGCTTCAGCATTACCGGGTTCACCGCCCCCTCCAATTAAAGATCCCACTCACCTGGCACTTCAATCCCCTCCGAAGGTCGTTCCTCATTTAGATATGGAGGAGGTTGTACGCCGGTCAGTCCTACGTAGGAAGCCCGGATCCTGCTGGGAGGCATCATACTGGCTGTCGTTGCCCTTCCTTGTACGTCCCGCCGAACCGCTCGCTTTATCGTCTGTGCATTACCGCCTTCGGCCTTTGCAAGCCGGTCAATCAGCAACTCCTCCTCACGGTATAGAATGAGCGACGTGACACATATCCTTTCCAACTGCTGTTCGCGCACGACGATCCTTCGCTTGAACCTCTCACGCCGCTCGGCGATGCACATCGCGAGCAACTGAATGGTCAGGCCGCCCACCACTCCCACAACAACGCCAGACAGTTCCATTGTTCGTCGCTCCTATATCGAACACCCAGCCGGCCGAGCACTCGAATCCGCCAGCGCAGCGATCTCCGTCGCGGTGAGGACGCGATTGTAGACGCGGAAGTCATCGAGACCGCCGGCCATGCCGGAACCACTACTTCCCGCGAGGGTACCTGCGATCATAAACGGACGAGTCGATGCCGACGTCGGATACGCCATGGTACCTGACAGTCGAAGAATGCCATCAACATAGATGGCGGAAGTGGCGACAGGCGCAAATACGACAGCCACATGATGCCAGCCAGTCAGCCCGGCTCCCGGCGGTGTCCACACGAGTGAATTCGTGCCGTTCCCGATGATCTGAAGCCCCCCTACCCCACCCCCAAGTATGGCGAAACTGCTATTTGCCGCACTCCCGTTCTCATACTGGGTCGCAATCCATCCGTATGGCGCGACCGGCTGAATCCAGAACGTCATCGTTCGCGCCGCCGACGTAGTCGGACCAGTCGCACTGGTTCCGGTAATATAGAACGTGTTGTTGAAGTCCATATACGAACTCCCGCACGCCGCGCCATAACGCGCAGTCCCCGTCAGCACGCCGTCATGCCCGTGCCCAGACAGGTCGGTCACGTTGCCGTTGAAGCCGTATTGCAGCTGAAGGTCAGTTGCGGCGATGCCTCCAGTGATCGACTCGCTGCGCGTGTCGAAGCAGCCACACCACTCGAACGCACAAACACTCGAGCACCCATCCCCACTGACCAGATTCCCATCGTCACACGCCTCGCCGCGCGCTGCCTGCACGATGCCATCCCCACAGCCGACGACGCACGCCCCGCCGCTGCAGCCCAAGGTCGCGCTGCACGTAGCGGTCGTCGTGCTCGCCGTGCCGCGCGCGTTGCAGGTCACGACGTTGTTGCCGCTGCAGCTGACGGCGCTCGGCGTGCACACCCACGGCTGACACGTGTTCGTCGCGGAGTCGCAGAAGCGACTCGTCGCGGTGCAGTCAGTCGGAGTCTCGGTCAATCCGTCGAACGAGCACGAATAGAGCGTCTCGCTCGAGCAGCGCGCCGTGCCGCCGGTGCAGATGCGGGTGCGACACATCGCGCCCGTCGGCGAGTCCACGCAGGTCTGCGCGGCGCTGCAGTCGGTCACGAGCAGCCATGCTGAGCCGAGCGCGTTGCACTGCTGCACCTCGCCGGCGACGCACTGGCTCACGGCGCCGGGCGTGCACACGCGCGAGTCGCAGCGGCCGCTGTTGCAGTAGGTGCCCGCGGGGCACGCGGTCGTCGTGCTCGAGGCGCCGCGCGCGTCGCACATCACGACGGAGTCGCGCGGCACGTTGCAGGTGAGCGCGCCGGGCACGCAGGCGCGCACAGTGCACGCCGCCGAGACGCCGCTGCCGGTGCAGAGCTGGCTGGTCGCGGCGCAGTCCGTCGTCGTGCGCGAGGTGCCCGTCGCGTTGCACTCGACGAGCACATCCCCGCTGCACGTGCGGCTCCCGGCGACGCAGGTCGTCGGAAAACACTCACCCGCGACGCAGGTGTCTGTGCCGCCGCAAGCCGTGACGCTGCCCCAGCTGAGCCCGTCAGCCGCGCAGACCTGATAGCCAGTCAGCGCGCACCGTCGGCTCGCGGGAGTGCAGAGTCGCGCGGTGCACGCGCCGCTCGCGCACGCGCAGCCGTACGGGTTCGCCGCGCACTCGGAGCGCGTCGCGCAGGGCTCGAAGGTCGCGCTCGCGCCGCGCGAGTCGCAGGTCAGGACGCCTTCGCCCTCGCACACCACCGACGACGGCGCGCACGCCTGCGCCGTGCAGGCGCCGGCGTTGCAGTATTGGGTCGCCGTGCACGTGGACTGCATCCGCTGCGTGCCAGTCGCGTCGCACACGAACGCCGTGTGATCATCGACGCAGCCAAGCTCACCGGGCGTGCAGATCACCGGCGCGCACGCCGCCGTCGAACCGGCGGCGACGCAGATGGAGCCCGTCGCGCACGTCTCGGTCGTCTGCGCGGTGCCGTCCGCGTTGCACGAGAGCACAGCGGTGCTGTCGGTGTTGCAGGCCTGCGTGGTGGCGTCGCAGACGATGGGATCGATGGGCACACAGACGAAGTGATCGCAGCGGAAGCCACCGGCGCAGTCGCCCGTCGTCGTGCACTCCTTCGTCGCGCAGGCGCCCGTCGCCGTCACGCAGTATTCGGTGGACTCACACGCTGAGTCTTCGGCGCAGTAGAACGTGCAAGCGTGGTCAGTGCACGCCTCGTTCGCGGCGCAGTCCGTGACCGCGCTGCACTCGACGCAATAGCCCGCGGTCGAGTCGCAGACAGGCAACGACGAATCGCAGTCCGCCGAGGCTGTGCACGAGACGCGGCAGAGACCGCCGCGACAGATCTGCCCGCCTCCGCAGTCTGCGTTACTCGCGCAGGACGTCACCGGACCGGCGTCGACGCCGGGCGCCGCCGGGGGCTTATCCGACCCGCACGCGCCCACAAGAGCGACCGTGAACACTGCCATCAGCGCCCAACCGAAACGAAGCGCACGCGGACTCATGAGCCCTCCAAAGTGATTGACTACGGGAGCGGCGAAGCACGCGGGCGGCAGTCCGAGACGCCTCCGGAGGCGGCCTGCCCCGCGCTCTCTGCGCAGTGACAACCGCGAACCCCGATGCTCGTCGCGGGACC
>CAIUAC010001186.1 GCA_903896985.1 uncultured Sandaracinus sp. | reverse complement strand
GAGCGCTGGGACGCGCTCCAGGGCCACACGCCGATCACCGCCGCGCAGCTCGATCGCGCCGTCGCGATGGCCAAGCGCCTCTCGAAGGCCCTCGGCGAGCGAGAGAACGGCGTCAAGCGCGCGCCCTCCGTCGAGACGCGCATCCGCGTGCTCAGCCTGCTCGTCCACACCTACGAAGAGCTGCGCCGCATGATGAGCTACCTGCGCTGGCACCAGGACGACGTCGACCTCTTCGCGCCGTCGCTCTGGGCCAACCGAGGCCGCCGCGCGCGCACGCGCAACGGCCTCGGCGGAGGCGCCGACGGCCCCGCGATCGACGCCGAGGAGCCCACCGCGCCGGCCGCCCCGATGCCGTTCAACGGCGGCCCGCCGTTCACGTCCTGACCGCTCACGTCCTGACCGCTCACGTCCTGACCGCTCACGTCCTGACCGTTCACGTGCTGACCGCGCCCGCGGGGCGCCGCTCCCTCGAGGACGCGGCGCCTCGCCCCGCGCCCGAGCCGCTCGACGAGCCGACCGACACGCGCAACGGACGTGCGTCCGCGGGGTGCGCACGAGCGCCCCACTCTGAGGGTCTGCGCGAGCCGGTGATGGTCACTGCGCAGGCGCGGCGTCGCACCAGACTCGAGCGCAGTGGTGACAGACGGAGTCGCTCTGCGTGTGCCGAGTCTCGCGATACACCCCGCCGCTGAAGCGGTAAGTGCGCGTGTGCGTGCGTTGAACGGCGGGCACGCGCGGGTCGTCTTGCACCGTCTCGAGCTCCGTCGTCACGAGGTCGGGCAGCGTGCCCGCGCGACGCGCGCTCGGCGCCGGCGTCTCGAGACGACCGACGACGACGCCGACACGATGCCCACACGTGCCGCGCACCACGTAGAGGGCGACGTGCATGTCGTCGACGCAGTCACCACGCTGAGGCTCGGGCACGAACGCGTCGCGAGTGCCGTCACCGTCGAGGTCGACTCCGCGCGCCGGCCCGTAGCCAAGGTCGCTGTTCGTCACGCCGGGATACTCCGGATCGGGAGGCGACGACTGCGTGGTCGTCCGATGGAGCACGTAGCTCGTGGTCGGAATCGGCACGCACGCGCCCGGCGGGACGAACGCCCTCGGCGCGCGTGGCTGCCCAGCGGCCGGCGCGCCGATCACGCAGAGCAGTCCCAGCAGCACGAGGCCCCGCGCACGCATCGCACGAGCGTAGCAGCGAGGGTCGGCGACGCTGCTCGCGGTGCGCTCTGGGTCTAGCGGATATGCGGGCGTATCGAGGACTTCGCAACTGCCCGTCTGGCCGCATCGGCTCGCTCCGCGTGACCTCCCACTCGGCGACCACGACGAAGGTCTCCCCGTCGACGTCGAGCGTCACCCGCGCGACGAACCGATCGCAGTACGAGTCGTACGCGTCCTGCGGCGCGAACCAGACGGTCACGGTGGAGGACGCGCTCGGCGGCACGACGACCTCCGGCGCCTGCGCTGCGCCGTCACCGAGCGTGAGGCCCGCGAGGCGGGGCGTCGCGCGCACTTCCGTCGGCACATCACACGCCCCAGAGGTCAGCCACTCTACCCGGCGCGCGGACACGCGCAGCGGAGCGCTCGAGCCGTTGCGAATCAGGAGCTCGGCGTCGCCGACCCGCGCAGGCGCTCCACCGTGGGTGTGGCTGGTGTGCCCATCGACCCTCGACGACGCACCGCGCACCATCGGCGGAGTCGGCGAGCGGTGCGCGCTCCGCGCCGGAGCGCCCAAATCTCGAGCTCCGGAGCGACGCAGAGCGGGAGCGGTCGGGCGTCAGTCCGGCTCGATGCCGAGCACGAGCCCGACGCCCCCGAGCACCTGGGAGAGCCGCGCGGGGCTGAGGCTGCCGAGCTTGTCGCGGAGCCACGCTCGGTCGAGCGTCCGCAGCTGCGAGACGTTGACGACGCTCGGCCGCGCGAGGCCCGCCTCGCCCTTACGGAGGCGCACGTTCCCGGGCATCTCGGCGAGCGCGAGGTTCGACGTGATCGCCGCGACCACGACCGTCTGGAGCGCGCTGCGGTTGAAGCGATCGTGCTGGACCACGACGCAGGGCCTCTTGCCGTCCGGCTCGGAGCCCTCTCCTCGAAACCGGAACCAGAACACCTCTCCCTGCCGAATCACCAACGCTCCTCGTCCCAGCCGTCGCCGCCGCGATCGAGCGCCGCAGCGCTCTCGGCCGCGGCCGTGCGGTGGGCGTCGCTCGCGAAGAGCTGATCGAGGCGCGCCGTGACGTCGGCGTCGCGACGAGCGCGCACCGCGGCGCGGAGCACGTGGTTGATGAAGCGGCTCCGCGACTCCCCGCGCGCCGCCGCCGCCGCGTCCACGTCGCGAAGCAGCTCCTCTGGCACCGCGATCGCGGTCTTTCGAGTGGTCATGGTAGTGGGTCGAGTAGCGGTAACACCACTACCGCCCGGCGGCAACCGCGGGACACGGCGCCGACCGTCAACACGGCGAGCAGGGCTGTCCACAGGCGGCCTCGTCGAGGTCCGTCCTTGCGTGGAGGGCCACTTCATAGTCCTTCCCGCGTCAGCAGGTGATGCAGCGCGGGAGCTGTTGCAGGACGGCCCCGTCGACCTCGTCGACGATGAGATAGCTGCCGACGCAGCCGGCGAGCGAGCCCCCCGCGCAGCAGAAGAGATCGCTCCCGATCTCGGCGGACGAGACGTGCGCGGGATCGAGCAGGACCTCGACCTGACGCGCGATGTGGATGAGGCCTCCCGCGTCGACGTAGAGCGACGAGGGCCCTGCGGTGCACGTGTCGCTCGCGGTGATGACGACGCTCCCCGGAGCGCCGACGACGCACGCGGCGAAGCGCGTGTAGCCGAGCGAAGCGCCGACGAGCGAGCGCTCGAGCGCATCGGCGGCCAAGCAGGGCGCCGGGATCAGGCGGTTGGCGACGGGCAGGTAGTCCCCGCCCCAGTAGCGGATCGTGCCGCTGCGCGTGACGTGCACGACGAGATCGTTGTCCGCGCCGAGCAGGGAGCGCCCCGCGTACGTGCCGCCGTGGAGGCGAACGATCTCGGAGTCCGTCAGCGCGTCGTACGAGCAGGCGCGCATCACCAGGTCGGTCGGGAGGCGCATCAAGGCCGCCCGAACGGCGAGGAATGCCTGCACGCCAGCGAGCGCGCGCGCGCAGGGCTCCGTGATCCCGGCGTCGAGCGCGATCGGGAACGGCGCCGAGAAGTCGGTCACCGCGGCGGTCGTCGCGGAGAGGCCGACGGTGACGCCCGTGCTCGCGAGGAAATCAGCGGCCGCCGCCTCGACCGCCGCGCGCTCGTCGGCCGTCGCCGCGGAGCTCGCCGGATACCCCGGGCGAGCGCAGACGAGGGCGGCGTCGAGCGGGCCGGCATCGGCGACCGAAGCGTCGACGCTCGCGTCACTGCCGGCATCGCTCACGCCGGCATCCGACGCCCCGAGATCGACGCAGCTGGAGAACGAGCGCGTACCGGCGGGACAGACTCCGCACGCGGAGAGCTCGGGGCCGCCGCAGCTCTCGAAGCAGCGCACGGGGAAGTCGCACGGCACGCCATCCGGACAGCCAGAGACGACGATGACGAGCAGTGAGGTCAGACCGAAGAGGAGGAAGCTACGTAGGCGCATGATGCCCTGAGGATGGAAGCAGAACGCGGGGCGGGCAGCCCATTCGATCACTCGTCGGACACGGGAGCGATTGTCTGCCACGCTTCGGCTCGACCGAGGAAGGGTGATTTTGACGTCGAGCTGCCGCCCTCGGCCGGAGGCTGGTCCCAGAATGCGGTCTATCGAATAGGAGCGCGCGACGTGCTCCGCGAGCTACGGAGCCTTCAGCTGACCGTCGAGGCTGACGCCAGCGTGACCGTGGTGGCGCAGCTCGGTCCCGCCGAGTGGGATTCCGTCCCCCTGACCGACCTGCCGAGCACCGCGACGATGACGATCCGGGGTCCGCTGCGACTCGGCTGCTACTTCATGCTGAGCGACGGCGCGATGCAGTCCGATCCCGAGTTCCGCTCGTCGTTCTGCGCGGGCTTGCGCACGGAGCTCAGGCTCGACGCGCTCGTCGCGCGGTCGCTGCGGCTGTAGGGAGACGCCGCGCGTCGACGGCGAGCTCGACGCCGTAGGCGGGGTCGCCCCAGCTCTCGACGGTGGCGCGACGGGCTCCGGTGTCGAGGAGCAGGCTCGGACGTGCCGCGCTGTCGTGGCTCGGCTTCCTGCCGCCGTCGACGTACCTCAGCCGATAGCGAAACGCTGCCGCACCGCCGGCGGCCGGGACCTCGTCGAGGCGCGCGAGCCGCTCCTGGGCGCGCTCGTAGAGCACGG
>CAIUAC010001185.1 GCA_903896985.1 uncultured Sandaracinus sp. | reverse complement strand
GCAGCGAGCGCGAGGTACGCGTCGCGCGGGAGGTCGCCGGCCGCAGCCTCGATCGCGGGCAGCGCCGCGAGAGTGGCGATGCGGGCGCGATCGAGCAGGACGAGCGCGTCGATGGCGAGCCGCTGCCGCTCGCGCACCTGAGTGACGAGGGCCCCGTCGTCGAGCCCGTGCAGCGCGACGCCGTCCAGCTTGGCGAGCCGACCGCTCAGCTCGCTCGTGAAGCGTCGGGCGGCTGCGAGCGGTGCAGCGACGTCCCCGGCGACGCGCGCGGCGTTGCGACCCGCGCGCGCCAAAGGCGAGCCCTGCGACGCCCCGAGCGCACCCCCGGCGGACGTCGCGCCGTCGATGCGCTTGTACGGCCGAGCGAAGACTCGACGCACGCGCGGCTCATCGGCGGCGGCATCGTCGCGGCCGAGCGCCTTGTCGACCGCGTCGACCGCGAGCGGCGCCACGGTGCCCTCGTCCTCGGCCATCAGCGCGACGCGACGATACGCTGCGGCGGTGAAGCGCGGGGCCAGCGCGAGCTCGCGCACGGCCGCGACGTACAAGCGCTCTTGAGCCACGATCCACCGCACCTCGACGGCGCGGCCGAGCACGAGCTGCGCGCGGTCCACGAGATCTGCGGCGCGCGCCGCGAGGTCATCGTGAAGCGGAGGCTCGCCTTGCGAGGCAAAGCGCATCGTCCGTCGGTCCACGAGCCAAGGCCGCGCGCCCTCGGTCCACACGGAGACCATGTCGGGGTCCCCGTCGCGCGGCTCCGCGCTCGCGGCAAAGCCGCAGGTCACGTCGTGCGCCGGGTCGTCGGCCGCGCCGACGCCGAGCGCCACGATGCGGACGTAGACGCCCTCGAGCGCGCCGGGACGTCCATCGAGCGTGCCGAGCGAGCGCCCGAGCGAGCGCGACAACGTGCGCGCAGCCTCGCTCGCGCCCTCGGGATCCCGGACGTCGGCGAGGTGCGGAAAGTCGCGCCCGAAGCGTGACTGCGCGGCGCGCGACGCGAACCAAGGGCCGACCCGAAGCCGGGGCGCGGGGCCGACGGTCGACGCGCTCGAGAGCGCCTCGTTCAGCACCGCCACCAGCAGGTCGACCCACCCGTCGTCGCGCCCGCACGGCACGAGCCACCCGGGAGCGATCGGGACCCCCGCATCGGCGAGGCGCGCGAGCCACTCGGCCTCTGCGCCGAGCGTGGCGGCATCGCTCTCGGTGACGGACGGCAGCCAGCGCACTCCGGGGAGGAGCGTGCCCGGAGGAGCCGCTGGCGACTGGCGCGTCATTCGGGAGGCTAACCTAGCCCGGAAGCGCCGGGCCGGGCCAGAGGTTCGCGAGCGCTACGCGCGCTCGATGAGCACCGCGACGGCTTCGCCGCCACCGATGCAGAGCGTGGCCAGCCCGCGCTTGGCGTTGCGGTCCTCGAGCGCGTGCAACAGCGTCACCAGGACGCGCGCGCCGCTCGCGCCGATCGGGTGGCCGAGCGCGACCGCGCCGCCCCGCACGTTGACCTTCGCGTGGTCGAGGCCGAGCTTCTGCATCGCGACCATCGCGACGACCGCGAACGCCTCGTTGACCTCGTAGAGGTCGACGTCGGCCGCCGTCAAACCAGCGCGCGCGAGGGTCGCCTGCGTCGCGCCGACGGGCGCCGTCGTGAACCACTCTGGCGCCTGCGCGTGCCCGCCATACGCCGTGACGCGCGCGAGCGCCGTCAGGCCGTGACGCTTCACCGCCTCGCCGGACGCGAGGACGAGCGCCGCTGCGCCGTCGTTGATCTTCGACGCGTTGGCCGCGGTCACGGTGCCGTCCTTGCCGAACGCAGGGCGCAGCGTCGCCATCTTGTCGGCGTTCCCGCGCTTCGGCTCTTCGTCCTCGGTGACGACGACGTCGCCCTTGCGGCTGCTGACGGTGACCGCCGCGATCTCACGCTTGAACCCGCCCTCAGCCTGCGCCGCGAGCGCCCGGCGATAGCTCTCCTTTGCGAACTCGTCCTGCGCCTCGCGCGTGAAGCCGAGCTCCCGCGCGCAGAGGTCGCCCGCGTTGCCCATCGGGAAGTTGCCGTACGGGTCCCACAGGCCGTCGGCCATCATCGTGTCGATGATCTCGCCGTTGCCCATGCGGAAGCCGGAGCGCGCCTTCGGCAGGATGTACGGCGCGTTGGTCATCGACTCCATGCCGCCCGCGACGACGATCTCTGCGTCGCCGAGCAGGATCGACTTCGTCCCGAAGATCACGGCCTGCAGGCCCGAGCCGCACACCTTGCCGACCGTCGTCGCCGGGGTCTTGTCGAGCACGCCGGCGTACTTGGCCGCCTGGCGCGCGGGCGCCTGGCCCACGCCTCCGGTCAGGACGTTGCCCATGAACGTCTCGTCCACGAGGTCGCCGCCGAGCTTCGCGCGCTCGAGCGCGGCCTTGATGGCGACGGCGCCGAGGCGCGGTGCAGTGACGTCCGAGAACACGCCCTGGAACGAGCCGATGGGCGTGCGAGCCGAGCCGACGATGAACACTTCACGAGCCATGGTGAGCCTCCTCTGGGCGCGGCGCGCGGAGGGCGCAGACCGCTGCACCGCGCCTCTTTGCCG
>CAIUAC010001184.1 GCA_903896985.1 uncultured Sandaracinus sp. | reverse complement strand
TGTAGAAAAATAGTCCGAGAGCGAGCGCCGGCCCGGGGGCCCCGCCGGCTGCTAGCAGCCGACGCCCCAGGCACCCCGCGGAGCGCAGACCCGAGGAACACTCCTGCATTTCGCAGGGTCTGCGTGAGGGCGTGGACGCCGGCGAGCGACGGGCGCAGAGCGCGGCGCTGAGCACGAGCAGCACCTGGAGACGTCGAGCCACCGACGGACGCTGCTGGCCTGGGCACGGGAGGTCAAAGTGCTGGTCTGCAAGCGTTGAGCTGCGGGTCACGGCACGCCGCTTGCTGGACTGCGCTCCATGAACGACGGTCGGCTCCTCTCTCGAATCCTGCGAATCGCTCTCCTCGGACTCATGACGACAGCGCTCCTCGCGTGCGGCGATGGTGGTATCGGCAACACCGGAGACGTCGTCGGAGGGCCGTGCACGGCGGATAGCTGCGCGGGCGGTTCGACTTGCTTGGTCGACACGATGCTCCCCGGCGGCACGTGCTCGATGTCCTGCGCCACTCAGGCGGATTGCCCCGACGGCACGGTGTGCGTGCAGGAGAGCGGCGGCACTTGCTTGCTCGCGTGCTCGACGGCGAGCGACTGCCGAGACGGCTACGGCTGCAACGTGAAGAGCACGCTGCCCGCCGGCAGCGGACATGTGTGTATTCGATGAGCGACACGCGCTCCGCAGGGCGTGAGGCGGCCCGCTCGAGGCCGCTCATCAGCCGCGCTCAGGCGCGAAGCGGAAGTGCAGGTTTCGTACAGATGTACGGATTCTGCGCGATTGCGGCGCTCGCCGGGCTCATCGCCGCGTCGGGGAGCGGCTGCGGCGGGGGCTCTTCTGCGCGGCCGACTTCGAACGAGGAGGTCGCGGCGATGTCCGCGGATCAGCGCCCCGACGGGACCGGCGGTGCCGCCGAGGAGGGCGCGAGCTGTGACTTCGGCGGCAATCATGATCGCACCTGCCGCGGCGGACTCAGCTGCTGCTACGGCCCGGAATACGAGCGCACGGGGTACGGCGCGTGCCGCGCGGAGTGCCCAGACCGCTGAGGGACCGGCGCGTCGGTTGACCGCGCGTCGAGGAGGCGGCGAACAGGCTCGGTGGGAGGCGCGATGGGCGCACCGTCCGCTCAGCCGTTGTGCTACCGAGCGTATATGAGCCGCTGCGCCGCATGTGGCGACGAGCACGACCCGCAGCTCACGCGGTGTCCACGCCTCGACGTGCCTGTGACGGACGGCCCCTGCGGAACGCGCATCGAACGCTACGACGTCGAGCGGTTCGTCGGCGGGGGAGGCTTCGGCGCGGTCTACGTCGCGCGGCACTCCTTGCTCGGGCAGCCCGTCGCGATGAAGCTCCTGCGGCGCGAGGTCGCGGGGAACGCCGAGGTCGTCGCGCGCTTTCTGCGCGAGGCGCGCGCGGCGGCGAGCATCCACAGCCTACACGTCGTGCGCGTGACGGACTTCGGGACGACGACCGACGGCACGCCGTTCTTCGTGATGGACCTGCTCGCTGGCCGGGACCTCGAGACGCTGCTCCGCAGCGAGCGCGCGCTCGCGGTGCCCCGCGCGGTCGACCTCGCGCTGCAGTGCCTCGACGGGCTCGCGGCGGCGCACGCCATCGGCGTCATTCACCGCGACGTGAAGCCCGCCAACATCGTCCTCTCGAGCGAGCGCGGACCGAACGGCGGGCGTGACCACGTCGTGGTCGTCGACTTCGGTCTGAGCAAGGTGACGCTCGCCGGCGGCGCGCAGGCGCTGACGCTGACCGGCGCCATCATCGGCACGCCGCACTACATGCCGCCGGAGCAGTTTCACGGCACCCGGGACGTCGACGCGCGGGCCGACCTCTACGCGATGGGCGTCATCCTCTATCAGCTGCTCTCGGGGGCGCTGCCGTATGACGCGCCGACCTCCGGGGAGCTCCTCGTCAAGATCTGCTCGGAGCCGCCGCGGCCGCTGCGCGAGGTCGCGCCGTCGCTGCCGGAGGCGCTCCTCGAGGTCGTCGGGCGCGCGATGGCGGCTGAGCCGGACGCGCGCTTCCAGACGGCGCAGGCGTTTGCCGACGCGCTACGCACCGCGCTCACGGCGGCCGCGCACGCCCCCGCTACCGCGCCGGCGCAGGCGCGCGGCGCCGTTCCCCATCAGGCGCTCGCACAGCCGGCGACCTCGCCTCGGTCGCGTCGGGGGCTGCTCGCCGCGGGGCTCGTCGTCGTGCCGCTGTTGCTCGTCGGGCTCGCCTGCGTCGGCTGGTTCGCGGCGACGCGCGTCCTGCCGCTGCTCGGGGACGCTCCGGGCGCGACCTCCGCAGCGGGTGGTCCACGGCTCGGCGCCGCGCCCACTCTCGTGGCAGCGCTCGCCGACGCGCCGACGCGCATCGCGGAGCCCCCAGACGCGGGCGCGCCCGTCGACCCGCTCGCGGCGCT
>CAIUAC010001183.1 GCA_903896985.1 uncultured Sandaracinus sp. | reverse complement strand
GGCGGGCGCGCTGGCGTTCGGCGCGGGCGGAGCCGCGGGAGCGGGCGCGGGAGGCGGCGCGTCGGGCGTCGGGTCGCGGAGCGTGACGGCGCTGGTCGGGGCCCTCACCCCGGCCCTCCCCCGAGGGGAGAGGGGGACGGGAGGCGCGGGCGGCGCGGGAGGCGTCGGGCGCGGCGGATTGTCCACCTCGGGCACTGGGCGCGACTGCGGCGCGGGAGGCGGCGTCGGTGGAGGCTGCGGCGCGGCGGCGACGGCGGGCTGCACGCGCTCGGCGCGCGGTCCCTCGACGCTGATGTCCATCGTCACATCGCCCGCGCCGCCGTGGCCGTTCTCGCCCGCTGCGCCCGCGCGCCCGCCGAAGCGCACGAAGAGCAGCGCCGTGCTCAGGTGCGCGAGCAGCGACAACAGCAGCGCGAGGGCCAGCGCCGCGCCGATCGTGTCGCGCTTTCGCGGAGCGTGCTGCGTGCCGACGGCGGCCATCTACAGCGCCTCACGCACGCGGTCGGCGATCTCGGCCGTCACGCGCAGAGCGGCGTCGCGGGTCGGCGCGATCGTCGTCACCCAGCGCCCGACGATCGGGTGCCTCGTGCGCAGGCGCAGGCGCACATAGCCCGGGTAGCGCGACGGCACGCCCCACGGCGTGAAGCCGACGCGCGCGCCCTCGATCTCGCGCCACGCGATGACGACGCTCGTGCCGAAGAGCGTCCGCACGAGGACGCCCTCGGCCGTGATGAACACGCGCCCTTGGTGCCGCTGCGAGAAGCGCACGGCGAGGATCACGAGCGCGGAGCCGAGCGCGATCAGCCACGGCGCGGCGTCCCCGCGCCCGCTCCCTTGCGTCGCGACGTACAGCGAGAGCGAGCCGGTCAGCGCCACAGGCAGCGTAGACCCGAGCGCGATCAGGCGGCTTTGGGAGACGAGGCGCTCGTCGCTGAGTTCCCGCCCCGGCAGCCTCGGCGCGCGCGACGCGGCGCTCAGTTCTGGGTCGGCGGGCACGGCGTCGAGCGTTGCGCGCGGTCGCGTCGGGGGCAAGAGCCGCGGCAACCCGCGGCATGCAGCGCCGGCCCGCAGCGCGGCGCAGTTGTGATAAGAATCCCCGCCCTGAGCCAAGGAGACCCGCTCCCATGACGAATCCGACCGCGACGTTCGAGACCAGCCTCGGCAACTTCACCGTCGAGCTCTATCTCGACAAGATGCCCATCACCGCCAAGAATTTCCTCGACCTCGCGAAGAGCGGCTTCTACGACGGCCTGCACTTTCACCGCGTGATCGACGGCTTCATGCTGCAGTTCGGCTGCCCGCACTCGAAGGACCCGAACAGCGGCCGCGCCGGCACCGGCGGCCCGCCGCACGGCACGATCAAGGACGAGCACCCCGCCGAGCACAAGCTCAGCAACCAGCCGATGACGCTCTCGATGGCGAACACCGGCCAGCCGAACAGCGGCGGCTCGCAGTTCTTCATCAACACCGTCGACAACGCGCGCCTCGACTGGTTCTCGCCGGGCCCGTCGCGTCACCCGGTGTTCGGCCGCGTCACCGAGGGCGCGGACGTGATCCGCGCGATCGAGACGACGCCGACGCGGAGCGATCGCCCGGTCAAGCCGGTGCAGGTGAAGCACATCGAGGTCGCCGGCTACTGAGGCGACCCTGGCGACGCGCGCTCACGCCTTCGTGAGCGCGCCGTCGTCGTCGCGCTCTGGCCCCTCGAGCTCCGACAGTTGCAGCGTGCGCGCGCGTCGAGCGCGTCGCGCGCCTAGCTCCACGCCGACGGCGTCGAGCCCGAGCGCGTTGGCCACCGCGAGCACCGTGCCGTGCCCGCAGAACGGGTCGACGACCGTGC
>CAIUAC010001182.1 GCA_903896985.1 uncultured Sandaracinus sp. | reverse complement strand
GCGAGCGGGGAGAGGAGGCCGGAGGGAGCGCGTCACTCAGCCGCCCCGCGCCCCTTGACGCCCCTCACCCGCGTTCCTCAGACTCGCGCGGTGTCTATCTACGCCGCTCGCCGTCAGCGCTTCCTCGACTCCATGGGCCCCGGGGTCGCCGTGTTTCCGGCGGCGCCCGTCGCCATCCGCAACAACGACGTCGAGCACGAGTATCGGCAGGAGAGCGACCTCTTCTACCTGACGGGCTTCGACGAGCCGGACTGCGTGCTCGTGCTCGCGCCGCAGCACGCGCAGCACCGCGTCGTGCTCTTCGTGCGGCCGCGCGATCCGTCGCGCGAGGTCTGGGACGGCGCGCGCGCGGGCGTCGAGGGCGCGGTCGAGCGCTTCGGCGCGGACGTCGCGTTCCCCATCGCGGAGCTCGCCGAGAAGCTCCCGGAGTACGTCGCGAACACGCGCAGGCTCTTCTATCGCGCGGGGCGAGATCGCAGCTTCGATGACCGCGTCTTCGCGACGCTCAACACGCTGCGCTCGCGGCAGCGCCTCGGCGTCTCGGTGCCGAGCGAGCTGATCGATCCGGGCTCGGTGCTGCACGAGCAGCGCCTGCGCAAGGACGCCGACGAGCTCGCGTCGATGCGCAGCGCCGTCGCCGCGACGACCGTGGCGTTCGCCCGCGCGATGGAGGTCGCGCGCCCCGGGAGCTTCGAGTACGAGGTCGAGGCTGAGCTGCTCCATGCGTTTCGCGCGCACGGCTGTGAGCGCTTCGCCTACGGGCCGATCGTCGGCTCAGGGCCCAACGCGACGACGCTCCACTACCGCCGCAACGACCGGCGCATGGAGGACGGCGAGCTGCTCTTGATCGACGCGGGCGCAGAGCACGGCTACTACGCCGCCGACGTCACGCGCACGTTCCCGGTCAGCGGCAAATTCAGCAAGCCGCAGCGCATCCTCTACGACCTCGTGCTCGCGTCCCAGCACGCCGCGTTCGCCGCGGTGCGCCCCGGCGCGACGCTCGACGCCTCGCATCAGGCGGCCGTCGGCGTCCTCGCGGCGGGCTTGCTCGAGCACGGCTTGGTCGCCGGCACGCTCGAGGAGGTGCTCGAGAAGGGCCTCTACAAGCCGTTCTACATGCACCGCACCTCGCACTGGCTCGGCATGGATGTGCACGACGTCGGCGCGTATTTCTTCGACGGAAAGCCCCGCCCGCTCGAGCCGGGCTTCGTGCTCACCGTCGAGCCTGGGCTCTACATCTCCGCGACGGCGGAGGTCGCCCCCGAGTGGCGCGGCATCGGCATCCGCATCGAGGACGACCTGCTCGTCACCGCCGACGGCTACGAGAACCTGACCGCCGCGATCCCCAAGGGCGCCGACGAGCTCGAGCAGCTCCTCGCGGCGCGCGGCTGAGCGCGGTCAGTCAGCCCCGCACCCGCGCTCACGCGCTCACGCGCCCGCGCGCTGAATCTAACGGCGCGCTGAACGTCAGAGGGCCACGCGCTCGCGTCCGTGCCACGATCCGCGTGTCGTCCAAGGGAGGCCCGCGATGTTCCGCGCTCGTTTGCTCGCTCTCGCCGCCGCGCTCGCGGCTCTCTCCGTCGGGCAGCTGACCTCGCCCGCGTCTGCAGCCGCGCAGGACGTCTACGTCGTGCCCGCGTCGGGGGCGTACTCGGCCTACGGCGAGCCGAGCGCGCAGCCGCGCTATGCGGGCCTCGCGCCCTTCCTCGAGGCGCTGTCGCCCTTCGGCACGTGGGTCGATCTGCCGACCGTCGGCCTCGCGTGGAAGCCCGATGACTCGCGCGTCGGCGCGACGTTCGTGCCGTATCTGACCAACGGGCACTGGACGCTCAGCGACGTCGGCTGGGTCTTCGAGTCGGACTTCGAGTGGGGCTACGCGACGTTTCACTACGGGCGCTGGCTCTTCGACGGACAGTGGGGCTGGGTCTGGGCGCCGGACACCGAGTGGGGCGCGTCGTGGGTCGATTGGCGCGTCGCCGAGGGCTACGTCGGCTGGGCGCCGCTGCCGCCGCCGGGCTACGCGTACTCGGCGGGCTACGGGCCGAGCTACACGTTCGTCTCCGTCACGTACCTCACCTACGTCGACCTCACGACGTACGTCCTGCCGGCCCCGGCGACGGTCTACTGGACCGAACGCAGCGCGCCCTGCACGACGGTCTGGTCCGGCGCCGGGCGCACCTGGCCCGCCGGGCCGCAGCTACCCGCGCCGCCGCGCGGCGTCGTGCGCGTCAACCCACCGACGAGCGGCGTGGTGCAGGTGC
>CAIUAC010001181.1 GCA_903896985.1 uncultured Sandaracinus sp. | reverse complement strand
GCTCGAGCACCGCGGCTGCGCGCTCGTCGTCGAGCGTGACGAGGAGCACGTCCGAGACGCCGACCGCGCGGCCGATCGTCAGCGCGTCCTCGACGCGGTGCGCCTCGACGTCGGCGGGCGCGGCGTAGACGAGGCGCACGCGCTGCTCGGTGCGCACGACGTCCTCGAAGCGCGTGTCGAGCGTGATCAGGTTGCGACCCGAGCGGAAGTTCGCCCGATGCACGCGCCCCGCCTTCCCGGCGTCGCACTCGACCTGCAAGTCCGCGCGCCCTGGGAGCAAGCCCGGCACGATCGCGGGCGTGGTCCCGACGTTCTGCCCGCGCAGCCACACGGCGCAGCCCGCCTGCGGCGTCGAGCGCACCTCGATGGTGGCGGGCTCGAGCGCGGCGAGCGCGTGGTCGGCGGCGTCGAAGATCGCCCGCACCTCGGGCGGCGCCGAGCGCGCGCTCAGCGGCACATCCGACGCGACGAGGCGACACTCGGTCGCCTGCCGCAGCGCGTCCTCACCGCGCCCGGAGCTCAGGAAGTACTGCACCTGTACGGCGCACGCGCGCAGGAACGACTGCGCGCCGCCGGCGTCGCGCACGAGCGTCTCGCGCACCTCGTTCGCGCGGTCGATGCAGCGCTGCACCTGCTCGCCCGCCGCCTGCACGCGGCCACGCGCGAGCGACATCCCCGCGTCGTGGTAGCAGCGCTCGAGGGCCGCGACGTCGCTCGGCGTGATCACCGCCGGCTCGTCGGAGTGCGCCGCGATGAAGCGCGCGCGTGCCTCGCTCGCGGGGAGCGGAGGCGCGTCGCCGAGGCGCACTCCCTGCTCGACCGCCTCGACGGGGACGGCCCCGTCCGAGAGCGCCGCGTGGTGCGCGCCGACGACCATGAAAGACGCGCTCTGCGCGGCTGCAGGGGCCGCGACCAAGAGCACAGTTCCCGCCCAGAAGAGCCAGATTCCCGCTCGCACGGGGGCCGAGGATTCTGCGAAGCGGCTCGTTTGGCAAGTGTTTTCGTAAGATTTTGGCGTCCGCTCCCGGCGGGCCACGCCAGACGCCGTCGACGTGCCGCCCGAGCCTCACTCGACCGGGACGATCAGCTCGCGGCGCCGCCCGGCCGTGACCGTGACCGTGCGCCGTTTGATCGCCGCGTCGGCCCGCACGAGGACGCTGTGCTCGCCCGGCGTCAGCTCCGCGCGCACAGGCGACCGCCCGAGCGCCCGGCCGTCGATCTCGACGAGGCCCCACGGATACGCGGTGACCACGAGGGTGCCGCGCGCGGTGCTCTCAGGCGCTGCGCCGGCGTCCGGCGCTGCGGGCTCGGGGGCGCTTACAGCGAGCGGCGGTGCGCCGGCGTCGAGGACCGACGCTGGTCGCGCGGACACCGCGGGCGGCGTTCGGCGGGCGAGGGGGGCGTCGACTCGTCGGCTGGTCGTCGCGGCGGGGTGCGCGCCGCTGCCGAGCGACAGGGCCGCTCCAGTCGCCGCGAGGGCCGCGAGCACGGCCGCTGCGCCGAGCGCGAGCGAAGGTGCGCGCGCCGAGCGCCTCGGAGCAGGGAGCGCCGCGGGGCCGGTGAACGCGACGGGCGTCGCGGTCGGGGCGGTCTGGTCAGGCACCGTCACCGTCGGCG
>CAIUAC010001180.1 GCA_903896985.1 uncultured Sandaracinus sp. | reverse complement strand
GCTGCTGCGACGGCTGGCCAAGCACGGGCTGCGCTAGGCCGCGCGGGCCGCGGAACGGAGGCTCGAAGCGCCCGCGCCGGGTGGCCGCAGCCCCGAGACCTCAACCTTGGTCGGCTGTCGGTCCAACCTTGGTCGGGCCCGGACCTCAACCTTGGTCGGGCCTGGACCTCAACCTCGGTCGGGCCTGGACCTCAACCTTGGTCGGGCCTGGACCTCAACCTCGGTCGGGGTGCTGCGGTGCGGTGCGGCGGGCGTCGACGTGCGACTCCGTGCGACATCGTTCGGGTCCATGCATAAACCAGATCAAAGTCGCACGAGATCGCACGAATCCGCTCGTTGTCTCAAATTGTAATTCGGCACCCGTCTCAATTTTCGTCATTCATTCCGTCGATCGTCTGCCGTCCGCGACGCTGGCACGGTCGTCGCAAAGGGTCGGGCAGTCGCAAGCGGACGGCCCTGGCGGACTTCGGGAGACTCTCTATGGAAAAGCGCACCGTACGGATGAGCTGGACGAACGCCGCGGCCCGCGAGGCGCTCACCCGCTACGAAGGCATGGTGCGCATGCTCGCCCGCCGGCTGCGCCCGCTCGCGGCGCTCGGGCAGGCGCTCGACGAGGACGACCTCTGCGCCGAGGGCCGCGTCGCGGTGCTCGAGGCGCTCTCGACCTACGAGGGCTTCGGCATCGAGGAGCGCACCTGGGTCCGCACGCGCATCCGCCAGCGCATGATCGACGCCGTTCGTCGCCTCGACCTGCGCTCGCGTGACGAGATGCGCGTCGCGGTGCGGCACGCGGCAGGCGACCTGCCCGAGGGCGAGCTCGCGGAGCGCGGCCGCGTGATCGCCGCCCGCCGCCTCGTCTCCTTCGACTCCGCGCCCGCCGACGGCGAGCCCATCGGGCGCCGCCTCGAGGACTCGCAGAACCCGCCCGCCGACGAGACCGCGTTCTCGCACTCGCGCCGCGACCGTCTGCTCGGCGCGCTCTGCCATCTGCCGCCGCGCCAGCGCTCGGCGATCGAGCTCGCGCTCTTCGAGGGGCTCTCGCTCCGCGAGATCGGTGAGCGCATGGGCATCAGCGAGTCACGCGTCTGCCAGCTGCAGAAGCGCGCCGTCCAGCACCTGCAGCGCGCGGTCGGCGGGCTCCCGATGCACCTCGGTGGCCTCGCCGCCTCGCCGGACCTCGACATCGAAGCCGCCGCCTGAGCGAATCGCGCGCGTCGCCGCGGTATGCTCAGCGCGTGAAGACGAGCTGCTGGGTCGGTGAGGGGCTAGCGTTCGCGGTCTGCTGCGTGCTCGCGCTGAGCTGCGGCGACGACGCGAGCGCGCCGCAGGATGCTGGCGTCGACGCGCCGCCCGCGCCGCCTGACGCTGGCCACGACGCGCGCGTCGACGGCGGAGCGACGTGTGAGCCGGCGGGCGTGACGCTGCCCGACCCGCTCGTGTGCAACGGGCACGCGGAGCTTTGCGCGCGCAGCTACGCGGACGTGTCCTTCGCGATGGCGCACAACGCGATGAACACGACCGAGGAGGGCTGGCCGGCGCCGAATCAGACGCCGCGCCTCTGGGCTCAGCTCGGGCTCGGCGTCCGCGGCTTCATGCTCGACACGTACGTCTACCGCGGTCAGACGGTGCTCTGTCACGGCATCTGCGCCGCGGGGAGCCGCCCCTTCGTCGACGCGCTCCTCGACCTCAAGCTCTTCCTCGACTGCCACCCGGCCGAGGTCGTGACGCTGATCCTCGAGGCGCACATCGACGAGCCGACCACCGCCGCCGCCTTCGAGGCCGCCGGGCTGATGCCCTATCTCGACGAGCAGCCCGTCGGCTCAGCGACCTGGCCGTCCCTCGGCGAGATGATCACGAGCGGGCGCCGCCTCGTCGTCTTCACGGAGTCTTCGGCGGTGACGCTGCCTTGGCACCACGAGGCGTACGCGTTCATGTGGGACACCGACTACGCGGCGATGACCGCGAGCGACTTCTCGTGCGAGGTGCTGCGCGGCTCGCGCGCCAACCGGCTCTTCTTGATGAACCACTTCCTGACCGCGCCGCTCTCGTCGATCGGCCTCGCGGAGCTGGTCAACCACAACCCGCTGCTGCTCGACCGCGCGCGTCAGTGCCAGACGGAGTCGGGCTTCTTGCCGAATTTCATCGCGCTCGACTTCGTGGACGTCGGCGATCTGCTGCCGACCGTCGAGGCGCTGAACGGCTTCTGAGCGCGGCGCTCGAGTGCTGTCGCTCAAGGCGTCAGCGCGCGCAGCAGCTGGGCCTCTGTGAACGGCTTCTGCACCGCGCTGCTGACGTGCCCGCTCTCGAGCGCGTGCCTGGTCTCGCGCTCGTCCGCCGCGGTGCAGAGCACGACGCGCGTCCCAGGATGATGCTCGTGCAGGTAGTGCGCGACGGCGAGCCCGCCGATCCCGGGCATGTACGCGTCGACGAGCACCGCTTCGTAGGCGGGCTCCCGCGCGCAGGTCGCGAGCGCCTCGGCGCCGCTCGACGCGAGGGACACGTCGAAGCCGTGCGCGCGCAGCAGCGAGGCGAGCGTGTCCCTCATGCCGCGATGGTCATCGACGACGAGGACCCTGCGCGGGGCGGACACGGTCACTTACACGCCTTCGGCTCGGAGCATCGGGGGCTCGAGGGAGATATCAGGGTTTGATTCACAGGTCTATTGGCAGCAGGCTTCGTGCCATGCGCCTCTGGCTCCTTGGTGCGCTCCTGCTGGTCGCCTGCGACGGCGAGGCGCTCGGGCATGACGCGGGGGCGGCCGACGCCGCTGCGCCCGGCGACGCGACGCTGACCGACGCCGCGCCGCTCGTCGACGCGCCCGCGGACGACGCGGGGCGCGATGCAGGCGAGGCCGACGCGGGGCCACCCGGCGCGTGCGACCCCGCGGACAGCCCGACCCCCAACGATGGGCTGAGCGAGGCGCCCGGCGCCGGCGGCTGCCTGCCCGGGATGGTGCCGTTCTCGACCGCGTGCATCGACCGTTACGAAGCCGCGCTCGTGCTCGTCGACGACACCGGGCCGATCGGAAGCTGGTCGCCGTTTCACAATCCGGGCTCGAACCGCGTCGGCGCCGTGTCGCTCGAGGGCGCGGTGCCGCAGGGCTACATCAGCGGCACGCAAGCGGCGGCGGCGTGCGCAGAGTCCGGCAAGCGCCTCTGCACGGACGCCGAGTGGCTGCTCGCGTGCGAGGGCAGCGCGGGGCGCACCTACCCGTACGGCACGACGCGCATGAACGGCGTGTGCAACGACGCGCGCGCGGTGCACCCCGCGGTCGAGCGCTTCGGCACGAGCGACCCGTGGATCTGGTCGCAGCTGAGCGACGCGTGCATCAATCAGTTGGCGGCGTCGCTCGCCACGACCGGCAGCCATGCGGGCTGCGTCACGCCGGAGGGCGCGTTCGACCTGATGGGCAACCTCCACGAGTGGACGTCCGACCCGGCTGGCACGTTCCGCGGCGGCTTCTACGTCGACACGCGCATCAACGGGGAGGGCTGCCTCTATCAGACGACCGCGCACGACGTGAGCTACTCGGATTACTCGACGGGCTTCCGCTGCTGCGCGACGCTTTGAGGGGTGAGGGTGATGCGCGTTTGTCCCGTCTGTAGGCTCGAGTACCACGACACCCGCGCGACCTGCGTCGTCGACGGCGCGGCGCTCGAGGAGCACGCCGATCCGCGGATCGGGACGCTGATCGCGGGGCGCTACCTCGTCGAGTCCGTGCTCGGCGAGGGCGGGATGGCCGTCGTCTATCGGGCGCGGCACACGCTCGTCGACCGGCCCGTCGCCGTGAAGATCCTGCACGCGCGCCTCGGGCGCGACGAGCAGCTGCGCGAGCGCTTCCGGCGCGAGGCGCGCAGCGCGGCGGCCATCGCGCACGAGAACGTCGTCACGATCTACGACTCCGGCGAGACGGACGACGGGCTGCCGTACATCGTGATGGAGCTGCTCGACGGGGAGTCTCTGCGCGAGCTGCTCACGCGCGGACCGCTGCCCCTCGAGACGGTCGCGGCGCTCGGGCTGCAGATGGCCCGCGGGCTCGCGCGCGCGCACGACCTCGGCGTCGTGCACCGCGATCTGAAGCCCGAGAACATCTTC
>CAIUAC010001179.1 GCA_903896985.1 uncultured Sandaracinus sp. | reverse complement strand
AGCACCGCGTCGATGCGCGCGGCGTCGAAGTCGTCGGCTGACGGAGCCGGCCCGTCGTCGGCCGACGCCCGCAGCGCGTCGAACGGGCTCGGCGTCGCGCCGCGCCAGAGGCTCACCTCACCGGCGCGGGCGAACGGGTCCACCGCGGCGCCGTCGAGCCAGACGTTGTAATGAACGTGCGGAACGCCCCAGGGAAACGTCGAGAAGCCATCGAGTCCGCTGTATCCCGTGAGGGCCACGGGGTCGCCCGCCCGCACCCCGTCGCCCGCGCGCACGAACGCGCGAGCGAGGTGGGCCGACGCCGTGAAGAGCCCGCCGCCGTGATCGATCGCGACCTTGAGTCCCCCGCGGTTGAACTCGGTCCAGACGCGCGCGACGACGCCCGACGCGGCGGCGAGCAGCACCGTGCCGACGGGCACGCAGAAGTCGGTCCCGTTGTGGCTGTCGTAGGTGAGCCCGCGCCCGCGGAAGTCCTCGACCTGAGTACGCCGCACGGACCAACCCGCCTCGACGGGCGTCTGCCGATGGTTGAAGAGGCGCGTGAGGATCGCGCGGCGCGGCACGGCGAAGCGCCCGCGCCAGAGCGGGAGCGCGAGGCGAGGATCGAGCATCGCCAAGCTGCTCACGTCGAAGCGCGAAGGCGGCACGCCGGGCGCCCCGCGCAGCGCGATGAGCGCCTCCCGCAGGCGAGCCCGCGGCGGAGAGAGCCCGAGCATCTCGACGATGGACGGATGGCTGGTGTCGAGGCGCGCGGCGCTCATAGCGCTGCGACGAATTCGCGGCCGAATTCCAGGGGGAATGGGCGGTCCTTCGGGTTCCGCTCGGTCGCCGCGCGCATCAGCTTCACGAGCGCCGCCGGATAGGACTTGAGCCGCTCGGCGTCCTCGAGCGGGTCGCGGTGCATGTGCGCGATGATGCGGTCGCGCGGCGACTCGATCTCGTCGAAGAATTTGCGCCCCGTCGTCACCGCGTAGATCGTCCCCGCGAGCGCGTAGAGGTCCGCACGCCCATCGAGCTCGACCGGGTCGAGCACTTGCTCGGGCGCGATGAAGCCCGGCGTGCCGGCGACGAAGCGCCCCGACGCGTCTGCCGCGACGCGCATCGCGCGGACCATGCCGAAGTCGATGACGACCGTCGCGAGCGGCGGCGTGCGCGCAGGATCGCGGTGCTTCTGAGGATCGAATTTCTCGCCGCCCGAGAGCGGCAGGCGCAGCCAGAGGTTCGCGGGCTTGATGTCGCGATGCACGAGCCCGGCGCCGTGCAGCGCGGCGAGCCCTGCGCACGACTCGAGCACGACCTGCCGCAGCTCGAAGAGCGACATCAAGCGCGCCGTCGCGTACTCCTGCAGATCGGCGCCGATCAGCAGCTCGAGCACGAGGAACGGCGCGCCGTTCGAGACGCCGCGCTCGAAGATGTTGGCGACGTTCGGGTGATAGAGCCCGGCGAGCGCCTTGGCCTCCTCGACGAACGACGCGAGGATGCCCGCGCGCTCGCTCTCGGTCGCGCGCTCGAGGGCGTCGGCCTTCGGGATCTTGAGCACGAAGAGGCGGTCCGCGCCGGGCTTGCGGACGAGCCACACGGTGCCGATGCCGCCCTCGCCGATCGGCTTCAGGAGCTCGTAGCCCTCGATCTGCTGAAGGACGGGCTTCTTCTTGACGGGCGGGGGCGGAGGCGTGCGGCGCACCGCCCCGAGCACGGCCGCCTCGACGAGGCCCGAGGACACCGGGCCGAGCGAGGTGAACCACACCTCGAGCATCGAGAGCTCGCGCGAGCGGATCGAGCGCGCGATCAGCGCCGCGATGCGCGGAGCGTTTTCAGTCGCGGCGCGAGAGAGCGAGTCCTCGACGCTGAGCCGCGTCGCGGGATGGAGCGCCTTGACCGGGTCGGCGAGCGCTCCCTGCACCCGCTCGGCGGCGAGCACGAGCTGCAGGCACATCGCCTCGAGGTTCGGCTTGGAGCCGGCCACCGCGCCGAACTTCTCGAGCCCCGTCGCGAGCCCGCTCAGCGCCTGCGCGAGCTCGGTGTCGTCGGCGTGCAGCGCCTTCAGCGCGGCCTCTGCGGCAGCGCCCCAGGCGCCGTCGGCTGCGCCCGACGCGACGGTGGTCCGGATGACCTCCGCCTGCGCGCAGCACTTCTCGAGCACGCCCTCGGTGATCATCGGCAGCGCCGTCGCGATCGAGAGCAGCATCGCGGGGCGGTCGATGACGAGCGCCCACCAAGCGGCGAACGGGCCGAGCCAGCGCACATCGTCGACCTCGCCGAGCGCCGTGCCGCGCGTCGTGTCGACGAGGCGCCAAAACAGCGCGCTCAACGCGTTCTTCAGGGGCTCCGGCAGCTCACGCGAGCCGTCCGCGAGCCCGTCCAGCTTGCGCAGCCAGAGGCAGGTCGCGTGCGCGGTAGGGCCTCGCCCCGGGCCGAAGTCGGGCTCCTCGCCGCACGCGTCGAGCGCGTAGCCGCCGAGGCGCAGCGCGAGCACCTCGAGCGCGAGCTCGACCTGCGGATCATGGGCGCTCGCGTCCGCCGACTGGCGCCGCTCACGCACCACATCGAGCAGCAGCTCGGGCGCGCGCGCGACGAGCGACCAGGTCTCGTCGAGGTTCGGCTGCTCGACGGGATTGCCCTCGGGGCGAGTGTCGAGGAGCGGGCCCCACAGGCGAAGCGCCAGCGCGCGCGCGCAGCCCTCGAAGGCGTTGAGCGCCGCGGCGCGATGCCGCAGGGAGCCGCCACCGAGCGCCACTCGCCGCGCCTCGACGAACGTCGGACCGAGCGCATCGGCGAAGCGCGCCGCCCGCGCGTCGGCCTCCTCGTCGTCGAACTGCGCGGCGAGGCGCACGAGGTTCTCGAGCCCGAGTTCGAGGTCGAGCGGGTCGCGCTCGGCGCCGTCGATCGGGTCCGTGACGGCGAGGACCTCGAGCCAGCGGCGACACTCGTCGAAGGCGTCGACGCGCGTGCGGCGGGCCAGCTCGCGCAGCTGCCTCATCGGCGCCTCGAACGTGCTCTGCTGCGT
>CAIUAC010001178.1 GCA_903896985.1 uncultured Sandaracinus sp. | reverse complement strand
CGACGACCTGCGCCTCGGTCGCCCCGGCGACGAACGAGGTCAGCTTGTCGAGCATCGACATCGCGTGCCGCCGGTCGTTCGAGAGCACCACGAAGCCGACCACCGCGCGCCGATGCGCGTCGAGGTCCTCGAGCTCCGCCGCCGCGACGTTGAAGCGCGCGCGAGCGCGCTCGATGATCTTGCGGACCACCGAGCGCTTGCCCTTCAGCGAGTCATTCCAAGGGAGCGCGAGCACGATCCGCAGGAGGCCGACGACCATGTTCGCTGTCCGTTGCGCGAGCTACCCGGAGGCAGCTCAGAGCACGCCGGCGACAGCCTCGAGCTCGTAGGCGTCGAGGATGTCCTTCTCCTTGACGTCGTTGAAGCCGTCGAGGGTGACGCCACACTCGAAGCCGGCCGCGACGTCGCGCACATCGTCCTTGAAGCGCCGCAGCGACGCGATCTTGCCGTCCCAGACCTGCACCGAGTCGCGCACGACGCGGACCTTCGCGCCGCGGACGAGCTTGCCGTCGAGCACGTAGGTGCCGGCGACCGTGCCCGCCTTCGGGATGGTGAAGACCTGCCGGATCTCGGCGCGACCGAGGTGCTTCTCGACGTAGGTCGGGGCGAGCATGCCGGTCATGCCCTTCTTCACCTCGTCCACGGCCTCGTAGATGATGTTGTAGAGGCGGACGTCGACGCCCTCGCTCTTCGCCGTCGCCGCAGCGGCGCCCGCGGGGCGCACGTTGAAGCCGATGATGATCGCGTTGGACGCGCTCGCGAGCATGACGTCGTTCTCGGTGATGCCGCCGACGCCCGTGTGGATGACGACGACCTTCACCTTGTCGGTGCTGAGATCGGTGAGCGCCTTGATGACGGCCTCGACCGAGCCAGAGACGTCGCCCTTGATGACGAGGCGCATCTCCTGCACTTCGCCGGCCTGCATCTTCGCGTAGATCTGGTCGAGACCGATCTTCGCCTGCGAGCTCGGCGAGATGCTGCGTCCAGCCGCCTTCGTGCGGGCGCGGCCGTCAGCGATCTCTTGCGCCTTCTTCTGGTCGGTGACGACGTAGAAGGAGTCACCCGCGCCCGGCACCTCGGAGAGACCGAGCACCTCGACGGGGGTCGAAGGTCCGGCCGCCGTGCAGGGCTTGCCGCGGTCGTCGGTCATCGCGCGGACCTTGCCCCACGCGGCGCCCGCGATGACGATGTCACCCGTGTGCAGCGTGCCGTTGCGCACGAGGACGTTCGCGACGGGGCCGCGGCCCTTGTCGAGATACGCCTCGAGCACGAGGCCCTCGGCGGGGATCTTCGGGTTGGCGGTGAGCTCGAGCACCTCGGCCTGGAGCGCGACGCTCGCGAGCAGCTGCTCGATGCCGACGCCGGTCTTGGCCGAGACGTCGAGGAACATCGTGTCGCCGCCCCACTCCTCGGGCTGAAGGCCTTCGTTCGCGAGCTCGCGGCGGACGGCCTCGGGCCGCGCCTCGGGCTTGTCGACCTTGTTGACGGCGACGACGAGCGGCACCTGTCCGGCGCGCGCGTGGTTGATGGCTTCCTTCGTCTGCGGCATCACGCCGTCGTCGGCGGCGACGACGAGGATGACGACGTCGGCCGCGTGGCCGCCGCGGGCGCGCATGGCCGTGAAGGCCTCGTGGCCCGGCGTGTCGAGGAAGACGACGATGCCCTTCGGGGTCTCGACGCGGTAAGCGCCGATGTGCTGCGTGATGCCGCCGGCCTCGCCCTTGACGACGTTGGCGTTGCGGATGCGGTCGAGCAGCGAGGTCTTGCCGTGGTCGACGTGACCCATGACGGTGACGACCGGCGGACGGAGCTTGCGGTCCTTCTCGCGGTCCTCGAACGTGCCGCGCGCCTCGACGATGACCTCATCCTCGCTCTTCGCGACGTTCTCGACCTCGTAGCCGAACTCGTGCGCGAGGATCTTCGCGGTGTCCGCGTCGAGCGTGCTGTTGATGTTCACGCCGGTCATGCCGAGGTGAATCAGCTTCATCAGGACGTCGGTCGCCTTCAGCGACATACGACCCGCGAGCATCTGCAAGCCGATCGACTCTTCGATGCGGATGACGCGCTTCTGCGCGCTCGGCACGGTGATCTCGGGCTTCGCGCCCTTCTTGCCGGGCGGGAGCTTCTTGCCCGGACGGCCGATGCCGCCCGCGCGCCCTGCTGGCGGCTGACGACCGGTCGGCCCGAGCGCGCCTCGCGTGATCTCGACGCGGCGCTGCGGCAAGCCGCCCTGCCCCGGGACGCCGCGCGGCGCGTGCTGCGCGGCGATGCGCTGCGCTGCCTCGCGGGACAAGCCCGACGGGGGAGCGACGCTGTTGCCGCGCGAGAGCACGCCCGGCGGGAGGTTGGCGTGCCCGAGGCGCTCCGCGAACGACGGCGGCGAGGAGCGACGGACCGGCGGCGGGGGAGTCTGCGGGACCTCCGGGGCGGCGACGACGACGGGCTCGGGCGGCGGGGGCGCGATGGGCTCCGCGAAGACCTCGGCCATCGTCTGCACGGGCTCGGGGTTCGGCGGCGGAGGCGGAAGCTCGACGCGCGCGGCGGCGATCTCGGCGACCGGGGGAGGCGGCGGAGGCGGCGGAGGCAGCAAGACCTCCGTGCTCGGGGCGTCGACCCGCGGCGCGGCGGGCTTCAAGCGCGTCACGACCGGGGCCAGCTCGGGCTTGGCGGCGACGGGGGGCGGCGTCGGAGCGGCGACGGTGCGACGACGGATGACCGTCGCGTTGATGCGCTCCTTGACCACCGAGCCGGTCTTCTCCTTCTCGATGGAGGACTTGAGACGTTCGATCTCTCCCTCCTCGAGCGAGCTCATGTGGTTCTTCACCTGAATGCCGAGGGTCGCCATCTTCTTGACGAGCTCCGCATTCTCGAGCCCCAGCTCGCGAGCGACCTCGTACACGCGCACCTTGATCATTCCGCCTCCAGAAGTGCCAGAGCGCGCGCCGCCGCGCGCGTCAAAGCAGATGCGATTCCCGCGTCGAGCACCGCGGCGACACCGACCTCGTCCCGACCAAAAAGCTGACCGAGCGACGCTTTCGTCCCGAGCACGACGCAGCGCTTTCCAAGCCGCTCCGCCGATTGCTCGAGCTCTTCGCGCCGCCCAGCGGCGTCCGCAGCGACGACCAGCGCCGCCACCTTGCCTTCGCGCAGCGCCTCGCGGACCGCGTCGGTCCCCACGGCGATGACGTTGGCCCGACGCGCCGCCACGAGGAGGGACTCCGCGCGGCGGGTGTACTGCTCTGCTGCGAGCCGTGCGAGCTCGTCCGTGCCGACGGGCACGGCGCGCTTGAGCACCTTCGCAAAACCTCCGCGGCGAACCGCGGCCTCGAGACACTTGCGCGTCGGATGAACCGACACGCCGCGCCCGCCGAGCTTGTCGCTGACGTCCGGGATGAGGAACGGCGGCACGGGCGCCACGACGAAGCGCAGCAGCCCAGCCTTCGCGTCGATGCCACGGCAGCCCGCGCACGTTCGCGCGGGGCTCGCCGTATGGCCCTCGTCACCGGTAGTCATCGCCAAGCTCACGGGCGTTTCAGCCCTCCGCTCCGTGGCTCGGGTCGTTGCCGTCGGTCGAGGCCGCTGCCTCGTTCGCCGCCGCGGCCTCGGCTGCCGCCGCCGCTACCGCTGCCGCGAGGGCATTGGCCGCGACGCGCGCCTTCTTCTGGCCCTCTTCGATGGGCTTCGCGTCGACGCGCGCGTAGTGCGTCGCGCCGTCCTTGATCTGCTGCGCCTTCTTGCCGCCGAGGCCGGTCTTGATGGCGAAGCGATCGACGTCGTCCTCCTCGAGCAGGTCGGCGAGCGAGCGATAGCCCGCCGCCTCCAGCTGCTCGAGCGAACGGTCGGTGATGCCGGGGACGAGCAACATGCGCTCGCGCTCGCTGAGCGGCTCGGGGCGCTGCGCGGCCTGACCGAGGCGACGCTGCCGGAGCTGCTCCATGGCCTTCTCGGCCTCTTCCTTGATCTTGACGGCGTTCGCCGGGCCACCGAGGCCGGGGATGCCACCGAGCTCCTGCTCGCTCGCGTCGGCGACCTCGTCGAGCGTGCGGAAGCCGAGCTTGTACATGGAGCGCGCGACGCTGTCCTCGATGGACTCGATCATCGCGAGGGCCGAGATGGCCTCCTCCTCCATCTGCTTGAACTTGCTCTCGCCGATGATGTCGAGCTTCCAGCCCGTCAGCTGCGAGGCGAGGCGCACGTTCTGCCCGCGACGCCCGATGGCGAGCGAGAGCTTCTCGTCGGGGACCACGAGCTCCATCGAGCCGTTGGCCTCGTCGATGATGACGCGCGCGACGTCCGCCGGAGCGATCGCGTTGCAGACGAAGCGCGCCGGGTCGCGGTCCCACGGCACGATGTCGATCTTCTCGCCGCGAAGCTCCTGCACGACCGCCTGGACGCGCGAGCCCTTCATGCCGACGCACGCGCCCACCGGGTCGACGTCGTTGTCGCGGCTGCTGACCGCGATCTTCGAGCGCGCGCCGGGCTCACGGGCCGCGGCGACGATGCGCACGATGCCCTCGTAGATCTCCGGGACTTCCATCTCGAAGAGCTTCACGAGCAGCGTCACGTCGGTGCGCGACAGGATGATCTGCGGGCCACGCGCCTCGCGATCGATGCCCTTGAGGAGGGCGACGATGCGGTCGCCCGGGCGATACGTCTCGCGCGGCGTCTGCTCGCGGGAGGGCAGGATCGCCTCCGAGCGGCCTAGGTCGACGATGATGTTGTTGCCGCGCTCGAAGCGCCGGACGATGCCGGTGATCACCTCGCCGCGCCGGTCCTTGAACTCGTTGAAGATCAGGTCCCGCTCCGCGTCGCGGACGCGCTGGATGATGACCTGCTTCGCCGTCTGGGCCGCGATGCGGCCGAAGTTGTTGCGGTTCTGCTGCAGCATGAGCAGCTCGCCGTAGATCTTGTCCTGCTCGGCCGCCTTCGCGGTGTCCTCGGGCAGGTAGAAGATCTGGAAGCCGAGGTCGTCGCCCGGCTGGGCATCGAGCTTGTACAGCTCGACGTCCTCCATGGTCATCTCGCGCTCGGCGTTCTCGACGTCCTCGACGACGCGCATGTACTGGAAGAGATCGATGTTCCCGGTCTCTTCGTTGTACCGAGCCTCGAGCTCGCGGCTCGGGCCGAAGGTGCGCTTGGCCGCCGTGAGGATGGCCTGCTCCATCGTCTCGATGAGCACCTTGGGGTCGATCCCCTTTTCCTTGCTCACCTGCTCGATGATGTTCGCGAGCGACATGCTTTGCTGTTGCATCAGTCCCGCCTACGCACGCGCCCGCAGGCGCGCCCAGTCGAAAACAAGGTTGGCTTTTACGATCTCGGCGTGCGGAACGAGCACCTCGTGCCCGTCCTGCGTGAGCCGAACGTCGCGACCGGTGATCCCGAGCAGCTTGCCCTGCAACTTCCGACGCTCGCCCGCCGGAGTGGCGATGGGCATACGAGTCGTCATCTTCACGGTCTCGCCGGCGAACCGGACGAAATCGTTGAGCTTCACGAGCGGCCGGTCGACTCCTGGGGAGCTGACCTCGAGCCGGTAATTCCCGGAGAGCAGGCCGTGGCCGCCCTCCTCCGTCACGTCGAGCGCGGTGGATAGGTCGCGCGACACGTCCGTGCAGTCGTCGAGCGAGACGCCGCCCTCGTTCATCGGCACGCCGGGCGGACGCTCTCGGTCGATCAGCACACGCAGCACCGAACCGCCGGGCTCACGCGCGATCCGCACATCGACCAGCTCGAGGCCGAGCGCACGACAGATCGGCAGCGCCAACGCCTCGAGCGAGGCGGGCGTATCCACGGACTGGGCGTCGAGGCTTTCGTCGGACGAGTCGGTGGGCGAGTCTTGGCTGGCCATGGTCGCTGTGGGTTGCTCTGAGAACACGAGTGCTTTCGAGCAGTTGCGTGGGACTTCGGGGGAACTTGGCGGAGCGAGCGGAGGCGCGAGCGGGGGACTTTTGGGCCAGAACGCAACGAGGCGGACCTTGGAGGGCCCGCCTCGAGCACTTCCCCTCTGTGAGCGGCGCGCTAAGTAGCATGGGCGCCAGAGCAGAGCAAGGGGCGTAGCAGGCTGCCCCGGAGGGCCGCGTGGCGTGCTACGCCATGGGCCACGGCACGGGCGCCCGCGGTGGGCGGCGCGCGCATGGGGAGTCGGCAGTCACTTCTCGGGGGATAGCTTGATCAATCGCTCACGGATCCTAGTCGGTGCGGTGTTCGCTGTGGTCGCGATGATCGTCGGGCGGGGCGCCGTGGCGCACGCGCAGGTCACCGAGACGTTCGTCTTCCGCGACTCGATGGAGCCGACGGAGGGCGCGGGGAACGTGCTCGAGCCCGTCTACAACGGCGGCGGGAGCATCCTGACGAGCGGCGCCGGCTTCGTGGGCGGCTCGTACGTCACGCAGACGATCAGCGCGACGGCGTGCGCGACGACGCCGACGGTGCGCGCGTGG
>CAIUAC010001177.1 GCA_903896985.1 uncultured Sandaracinus sp. | reverse complement strand
CGCTGGCACAGGAGCCAGGCCCGCTGTCGACGCAGGTTCGCGAGCGACTCGACGAGCGTGGAGTCGTCCTGGGCGACCACGGCCATCGCCGCCTGCACTGCCCCGAGCGTGGTCGCCGCGATCGCGCGCTGCTCCGCGTCCTCCCCGAAGGCACCGGGGCGCTCGAGCGCGGCGTATTGGGCGCGGAGGGCCCCGAGGTCGCGGGAGGCCATGGCCTCGCGCGCTGTGACCGCGTCGCCGCCTCGGCCTAGCTCCTCGAGCGCGCTCGCCACGACGTCGAGTGGCTCGCGCCCATCGACCTCGGCGCGCGCGAGGTTCGGCAGCGCGCCTCCGGGGTGCAGGCCCCAGGGAGCGGCGCGGCTTGCCGCCTGGGTGGCCTTCTCGACCCACCGATTGCTCCCGACCGCGCGGGCGATCCACGGAGGTGAGCTCACGAGGCTCCCGTAGGGTCCCGCGACCGAGAAGAAGAGTTGCAAGACGACGAGCGCGTCGAGCGGGCCAGGTCCGAAGAAGAACGTCCACGCTCGTCGCTCCGCCTCGCGAACCTGCTCGACGTCGACACGGAAGAGGAGCGCCTTGCCCTGCCGGCACGCATAGCGACGGATATTCTGGACGCCGTCCGGCAGCGGCGTCCCGTCACGGTCACCCTCCACGAGCGTCGGCATGAGCGTGTACGCGATCGCGTACGCAGCGGGGGGGCGTTCCGTGATGCCGAGACCGTCCTCGGCGTGCAGCCAGCCGCTATCCGCCGGCACTCGGAGCTTCGTGTCGAGCGCGGGCGCTCTTGTGTCCCCGAGCGGCGCCCGGGGCTCTGCACACGAGAGCGGGTGGGCGAGCCACACCGGGGCGATCTTGGCGAGCCGAGACCGGAGCACAGCCTCTCGGTCGTGGGGCGTGAGCCTGGCGATCGCGCCTTCGACGTCCCCGAGCTTCACGCCGGCGGGCAGCTGGGCTCGGGCGCCGGTCCACGCGTCGAGGGACATCGGCGCGAGCGCCAGCCGGGTCGCCAGAAGGTCAGGCGCAGGCCCGAGCTTCACGCGCTGCTCGATCAGGAGCGCGAGCGAGGCGCGGTCTTCGTGAGCTCCCGCGGCGCCCGCCGCGACCCCTTCGTCGGCGAGCGCGACGGCCCAAGCCGGATCGGTGTGACCGACGAGCGAGACGTTGAGCAAGCAGCGCGTGGAGGCCGCCGACTCGTCGCGCGCCCCGACCCCCCGGCGAGCCAGCGACGCGAAGAGCTCGGACCTCAGCGCCTCGAACACCGCCCGCCGCCGCTCCGCGGGCGCGGTCTCGAGCTCGAGCCTCAGCCAGCGCGTCGCGGCGCTCGTGCCGCCCTGCCCGTGCCGGATCCGAATGAGCGCTTCCGCCGCGCCGAGCTCCAGCTCGAGCCCGTGGTAGTACCCGGCCCCATCGCGCGGGTTGCCGAAGCCGTCGTTGCCGACCGAGAGCGAGAGCGAGCAGCCCTCCGCCCGCCGCGTGGACGCGAAGCACTCCCCAAGTCCGAAGTTCTCGTCGGGGGTCGTCACGCGCTCGGCGGCGCTCCAAGAGAGGGCGCGCCCCGCCAGAGCCCCGGCGACGTCGAGCATCACCGGCTCGAGCGACTCCAGCGACACCTCTCGCTCGAAGCGCACGTCGACGACAGGTCCAGACATCGCGCCCGAATGTACAGGATCGATGGCCAGCGTGCCGGTTTCCACCCCCAAGGGACCGCCTGACTTTCAGGATCATGGGACCAGGGAGTCGGTCGTCGCGACCGTCGTGATCATGCGCGCTCACGCGACCAGGTGTCGAGTCT
>CAIUAC010001176.1 GCA_903896985.1 uncultured Sandaracinus sp. | reverse complement strand
GCACCTGCCGGTCGTGTCGAGCGGCCCGCTGCCGATGCTGACGATCGACTCGACGCGCGTGCTCGCGATGCCCGAGGCCGATCGCCGCGAGCGCCTGCGCGAGCTGCTCGGCGCCGCGCAAGAGGCCGACGCGATCGACGACGCCGCGGCCCCGCCGAGCACGGCAGCCCCGGCGCACCCCGCTGCGGCCGCGACGCCCGCGGCCCCCGCTTCGCGCTGAAGAGTCAGCGCGCACCGCGCGGTAGCTCGGATGTTTCCGGCTACTGCGCGACGGGCGCCGCGCGGCGATGCGCGCCCCGCGCGGGCTTCCAGCGCCAGATGCGCACGCGCAGCGGTAGCTCGCGCCCGAGCGCGACGTCACGCACGCCGCGGCCCGTCATGTTGCGGTAGGCGTCGCTCGCGTCGAACACGCCGCGCGCGCCCTCGGCGGCGTCGCCGACCAGCGCGCCGACGTGGTCCCAGGCGCGCGGCAGCGAGTTCTCCGGGTCGTCGCCGTAGTCGAGCGCGATCAGGTCGCCGCGCTGCACGTCGACGCCCCAGCGGAGCACGACGGGCACCCCGCGCTCGTCCCGCACGACCGCGTCCTCGCCGATCGCGAGCACGTCGCTGACCGGCGCCGCGAGCGTCGGGAGCGCCGAGACGCTGGCGTGCGCCAGGTCCGTGCGCCCCATCGCGCGCGCCGCGCCCGTCATCAGGTCCATGCAATCCGCGCCGACGTAGCGGTCCGACTGATGCGTCGCCCCGCGCCCACCCGACGACCCGAAGACATCGGGCACGTGCTCGTACGTCGAGAGCCAGCCGATGAAGTCGTCGCCCTCGCGGAAGCTGACGCGCTGCACGCTCGGCGAGAGCCCCAGGCGGTCCACGTCGCGCGCGCCCGCGGTGTGCAGCTTGCGCCCATCCGGGAGGCGCGCCTCGGCGGCGAGCCACATCGACCCCGCGGCGCCGAGCGCATCGCGCTGCGGGTCCGCCGTGCGCGCGCCGCGCAGGCGCACGCGGGCGCCGTCGAAGCTGACCTCGGCGCCAGCCTCGAGCGGGCGCTCGTCGTACTCGATCGTGTCGAAGCCGAGCCAATCCCCGTGATGCGGCCCGAAGAGCACGCTGTTGCTGTACGTCTGCCGGCCCGGGTTCGCCGGCGGCAGCGCGACGTGAAACATCCGAGGCTCGACGCGCAGCCACACGACGCGCGTCCCGTCGGGGAGCGGCAGCGCGCGTCCCCCGTCGCGCAGCTCGAGCGAGAGGACGACCTCCTCGCCGACCCGCGCTTGGACCGCGTGCGCAGTCACCGTCGCGCCGCTCGGCGCCACGGCGACGATGCGCAACACCGGCTCTGCGTGCGCGCGCGTCGCAGCCGAGAGCAGCAAGAACAGCGTCGCGATGCGTGCCAGTCGAGCGTGGGTGTGGGGCGACACGCGGGGTTGGACGGCGCGCACACACAAACGTTCTAGCGAGCGTCTTTTTGCGGGGAGTTCACGACAAAATCGTTGGTCCGCAAAGAACTCGGGATTATGCTGGGGTAGCTCGGAGTTCAGGTGAAAGACGAGCAAGCACCCGTGATCGATGAGCCTCGCGCTCCGGAATTATCCGAAGTCCGAGTCAGCGTAAGTGCCCGCCCGGCGAGGCGTCGGAGGGCGGCTGCGACGACGGAGATTCGCTCACGCAGAACGTCGCCCGCTCTCTCTCACGAGGGGTCGAGCGCCATCACGAAACGCCCTGCCGAGAGACCGGCCGACAGCTTCGTCGGCTTCGACCGGAAACCCCAGGGCGCCGGCTACTGCCGGGGGAGGCATGAACCAGATGCATAGTACCAAGGGCTTCTCGACCGAGGTCTGCCTCAGCTGAGGCCGCAACGCTCGAGGCGATCTAGGTCCCTCGAGCTATGGCGGCTGGGCCCACCCGGTCAGGGGCCAAACTGCCCAGCATGACGCTGTGGTGGTGGAAGGCGGTGTACCCAACGGGTGCGCCGCCTTCCGTTTTTTTTGGGCGCTGGATCAGCCGAGCTCGCCGTGCAGCGACGCTGATGGCGACGGATCTCTGCCCTCTGAGCGCGACGGATAGATCAAACCGCGCGGCCGCTCGTCCGACGCCTCCACAGACCGCAACAGGAGGATCGCGACATGGGCGCTGCACGTGGGGGGAGAGTTTCGTGGGCCGTGGCGGCTGTGGTGTTCGCGCTCAGCGCGTGCGGAGGCTCGGGCGTCGCGACGCCGGTCCCGGACCCTGGGGCGATCGTGATGGAGGGCGCGCTCGGCAATCACTTCGTCGCCTCGGGGCAGGCGAGCACGGTGCTCTCGCGGCTGCGGATCGCGACGCACCCGCTGACGAACCTCGCGCGCCCGGCGATCAACCTCGCGCTCGTCGTCGACACCTCGGGCTCGATGGACGGGCGCGCGATCGCCGACGCGCGGACGGCGAGCCTCGCGCTCCTCGAGCAGCTCGCGGACGGCGACCGGCTCGCGGTCGTCGTCTTTCACTCGCAGACGCAGCTGCTGGTGCCGAGCGTCGTGCTCGACGACGAGACGCGCGCCGACGCCCGCAGGAAGCTCGGCGGCATGGAGGCGCGCGGCACGACGGATATGGCGAACGGCCTGCGCGTCGGCCTCGAGGAGCTGCTGCGCAACTTCCAAGAGGGCGGCGTCAACCGCCTGGTCCTGCTCGGCGATGGCGTGCCGAACGACGCCGGGCCGATCGCCGCGCTCGCGCAGGCGGCCGGGGAGCATCACATCGCGATCACCTCGCTCGGCCTCGGGGTCGACTACGACGAGACGATCATGGGGCAGATCGCGCAGCTCTCGGGCGGGCACTTCCACTACATCGAGAACAGCAGCGCGGTCGCGTCGGTGTTCCGCGACGAGGTCCTGCGCCTGCAGCGCGTCGTGGGCCGCAACGCGGTCGTGACGCTGACGCCGGGCCCCGGCGTGCGCATCGACAGCGTCGTCGGGCAGGTCATCTCGCAGAGCAACGGCAGCGTCAGCGTGTCGCTCGGCGACGTCAGCGAGGGCGACACCCGCGACCTGCTCGTGCGGCTGACCGCCGAGGGGCGCCGCGCGGGCGCGAACGTCGAGCTGATCGACGCCGTGATGAGCTTCGATGACGCGGTCGTCGGCGCAGGTCGGCTCGAGCGGCGCGTGTTCCTCGGCGCGAAGTCCACCGCGAGCGATGCGGAGCTCACCACTGGGCGCAACGAGGAGGTCGAGCGCGACGCGGCGCGGATGATGGCCGCCGCGACGCAGATCCAGGCGATCGCCCTCGCGCGCGGCGGGGAGCTCGAGGCGGCGCGCGCGTCGCTCGACAGCGCGGCGACCGAGGCGCGCAATCGCGCGGCGGCGACCAACGACCAGTATCTCGCGGCGGAGGCCGAGCGGATGACGACGCTCTCGGGCGCGCTGCCGTCCCTCGCGAGCCCGCCCGCCGCGCAGCCCGGCGCGCCTGCGCCGGCCCCGTACGAGTTCAGCGACGACGCGCCGAGCGTCGTACGGCGCTCGCACGAGCGCTCGATGCGCGCGGTCGAGTCGGCGCCTCAGGGCGAGTGATCAGAGCAGATACTGATCGCCGAGCTGACAGACCTGCAGGTTGTGGCCACTCAGCTTGGCGAGCTCCCGCTCCACGCGCTCCTGGAACACCGGCTTGATGTGATAGAGCATCACCGGCAGGTCGCGGTGCTCGCCGCCGAGCTTCTCTAGCTCGCGGCCGAGCGTCTCGGGCGTGTGGTGACCGCTGGCCTGCGCGAGCCGGTGGTGCTCGTTCGGGAAGCTGACCTCGAGCAGGAGCGCGCGCAGCTTGGGCGTCTCGCGCAGCACCTCCCAGAAGCGCTCGGTCGGGCCGGTGTCGCCGCTGTAGGCGAGCGACGCGCTCTTGCCCTCGACGATGAAGCCGCAGGTCTCGATCGTGTGGCTGACGAGGACGGCGCGGACCGTGTGCCCGTCGAGCACCGTCGGCGTCTCGGGCTCGAGCTCACGAAAGACGATGGTCGGGCCCTGCGGCGTGTGAATGCGCGAGAAGTCAGGCCAGAGCTTGTCGTTGAAGAAGTGCGTGCGGAGCGCGACGAGCGTCTCGCGCGTCGAGGCGATGACGAGGGGCGGGCCGCCCTGCTGGCAGCGGTTGTCGGCGAGCGTCGCGAGGTCGCGCACATGATCCATGTGCGCGTGGCTGACGAGCACCGTGTCGATCGCGTGCTGCTCCTCGAGCGTGAGCATCGAGGTGATCGCGCCCGCGTCGACCGCGAGGTGCCCGTCGACGAGGAAGCTCGACGTTCGATGCTTCACGGACTCGCCGCCGTGACAGCCGAGGACCCGCAGCTCCATCAGGCGTCGCCGAACTTCTCGCGCATCTCGAGGAACTCGAGGAATTCACTGAGGCGCAGCACGTCCTGGATGACGAAGCCCTCGGGGGTCTCTTCGACCATGCGCAGGCGCGTCAGGCGCGAGAGCACGTCGGCGACCTCCTCCGGCGTGAGCCCGACCTGCGCGGCGAGGTCGTCGCGCGTCAGCGGGACGAGCACCGAGCCGTCGTCTTGCTCGATGCCGCCTTGCTCCGCCTCGCGCGAGAGGCCGAGGATGACGCGCGCCTTCGGATCGCGGTGCATCAGGATCTCGATCAACGTGTCGGCGTTGTCGAGGCGCCGCGCGAGCTTCTTGATCAGGCGGACGGCGATCTCGACGTTGCTGAGGACCATCGCCTCGAACGTCTTGGCGTCGAGCACGAGCAGGCGCGCGGCCTCGACGACCTCCGCGGTCGCGGTGCGCGGCTTGCGGTTGAGGATCGCCATCTCGCCGAAGAATTCGCCCGGCCCGAGGACGGCGAGCGTCTTGGTGCCGTCCTGCGAGCCCTTGCTGATGCGGACGCGCCCCGACTGCAGCACGTACATCGTCGCGCCCTCGTCGCCCTCGCGAAAGAGCACCGTGCCCGCGGGGCAGGTCTTGCCGAAGCGTGCGAAGAGGTTGTCGCCTTCGGCCATGGTGGTGCGCGAGCCTAACGGTTTGCGGAGGGGCGGTCAAAACCCGCGTACAGCCGGAGCGCACGGCTCGTGTGCGGGGCGACCGTCGGCGCGAGGCTGAGGTGCGCGCGCAAGAGGCGCAGATCGTCGGGGGTGTCGACGTCGTACCAGGGCGCCGTGCGGGCGACCGAGAGGCCGAGGCGCGCGGCGCCCGCGAGAGTGTCGAGGAGCGCGAAGCGGGTGGAGAAGCGCGCGCCGTGGAAGAGCGCAGCGCCGACCGCGACGCGCGCGCCGATCAGGAAGTAGCCGCCGTCCGCGCTTGGGCCGAGCACGAGGTCTGCGGTGTCGAGGGCGGCGCTCGCGGCGCGCAACAGCGCGAGCGGGAGCGTCGGCGCGTCCGAGCCGATGACGAGCGCGCGCCCATGCGAGGCGACGCCCGCGTCGAGCGCCGCGGCGAGGCGCACGCCGAGGTCGCCCGCGGGCTGAGCACAGCGCGGGACCTCGCGGGCGCCGGGGACCTCGAGCAACGCGGGCTCGTCGGGCGCGTCCGCCGCCCACAGGGTCGCGTCCGCGAGGCCCGCGTGAGCGGCTGCGCGCGCGAGGGCGAGCGTGTCGGCGAGGAACGCCGCGTAGAGGTGCGCGGCGCCGTCAGGACCGAGCGCGGGCGAGAGGCGCGTCTTGGCGGCGCCCGCGCGCGGGGCGCGACCGAAGACGGCGAGGGCGGCGCGAGGCGGGGCGGAGAGGGGCCGTGCGGAGTCGCGCGCGGAAGCGCTCATGGGCGAGGGCCTGCGTGACGCGCGAGCAGCCAGAGTATCTTTCTAGATGCGCCGGCCGTGCCACGTATCGTTCCAGATATCTTCGAGTCACCGAGGCGGCGGCGGTAGGACACCGGGACCTCGACGTGCCGGAGCCCGCGGCGTGCGGCCTTGATCTGCATCTCGACCGTCCAGCCGTAGTCCCGGTCGGACATCTCGAGCGCGGCGAGCGCCGCCCAGCGGATCGCGCGAAACGGGCCGAGGTCTGTGTACCTTGCGCGATACAACAAGCGCAGCGCCCGGCACGCGAGGGCGTTCCCGACGCGCTGCTGCACGGTCAGCGCGCCGCGCTCGGCCCGCCCGGTGGCCCGAGAGCCGATGACGAGGTCCGCCTCGCCGCGGGCGAGCGGCGCGACGAGGGCGGGCAGCTCTGACGGGTAGTCGCTGTGATCCCCGTCGAGGAAGACGACGACGTCGGGCGGATCGGCGGCGAGGTGCGCGAGGGCGCGCAGGCACGCCGCGCCGTAGCCGCGCTGAGGCTCGAAGACGACCTCGGCGCCGCCCGCGCGAGCGACCTCCGCCGTGCGGTCGCGGGAGCCGTTGTCCGCGACGACGACGCGCCGCACCTGCGCGCGGGCCCCGCCGGGCGTCTCGAAGGGCGCGCGGGAGAGCTCCGCCAGCACGCTCGGCAGGGCGCGCTCCTCGTCGAGCGCGGGGATCACGACGTCGACGACGAGCGGGCGCGGGAGCACGAGCCGGGTACGTGTGGCCTCCTGGCGCGGCGTGCAAGCGGCGCTTGTCCGCGAGGCTCGGCGCGTGGGATAGCGGGCGCTGTGCCCCGCCGTCCGCTGATCGCCGCCGCGCTGTTCGCCGCCGCGCTGTTCGCCGCCGCGCTGTTCGCGGGGCTCGGGGCGCCGCGCGCGCTCGCCCAAGACGCAGCGGGCGAGGGCGCGACCGGCGAACGCGCGACAGAGGGCGGCGCGACAGACGAAGGCGCGACCGATGACAGCACAGCGGCGCTGACCGACGACGAGGACGCGGAGCCGCCCCTGCGGCCGACCTCGGGGCTGACCTCGCTCTGGAGCGGACGCACGCTCGAGGCGGGGCACTCGGCGATGGCGGCGGGGGTCGGCTGGCCCGGGCTCTTCGTGGAGCTCGCGCTCGCGCCGAGCGCCCGCCTCAACGTGGGGGCGCGCGTCGCGGTCAACTACGGCTCGCCCCTGATGGGGATCAGCGGCGGCATCGGCGGCGATGTGCAGCTGCCGGTGCGCTACCGGGTGCACGAGCGCGGCGGGCTCGCGCTCGCCCTCGCGCTGCGCCCTGGGTTCACGTTCGGGCAGGCCGTGCTCGTCGGCGAAGAGGGCCCGCGGGCCAACGAGTTCGGCTGGGGCGCGCGGCTCGACGCGGGCGTGCTCCTCGGGGGGCGGGCCTCTGAGGAGGCGACGCTGACCATCGGCGCGCTCGTCGGAGGCGGCCTCAGCGACGTCGCGGGCGAGCGCGTCGAGGCGTTCGGCGAGGCGTACGCGACGGCCGCAGCGGAGGTGCTCGTCTCGGGCGACACGATGGTCTTCGCCTTGGTCGAGGGCGGCTACGGCCTCGCGCGCGCCGACCGCTTCGGCACGGGCGCGCTCTTCAGGCTTTGGCTCGGGCTCGCGTACGAGCTATGAGCCGCAGACCTGCCGTGCCGAAGAAGACCGCCCCGAAGAAGCCCGCGCAACGCAAGACCATCCACTTCATCTCGCTCGGCTGCCCGAAGAACCGCGTGGACACCGAGGTCATGCTCGGCGTCTCGGGGCTCTCGGGCTACGACCTCGTCGCGCGCCCGGAGGACGCGACCGTCATCGTCGTCAACACCTGCGGCTTCATCGGCGAGGCGAAGGAAGAGAGCGTCGACACCATCCTCGCGATGGGCGCGTTCAAGGAGAGCGGCTCCTGCGAGCGGCTCGTCGTCTCGGGCTGCCTCTCGCAGCGCTATCCGGAGCAGCTCGCCGTCGAGATGCCCGAGGTCGATCACTTCCTCGGCTCGAGCGACATGCTCAAGCTGAAGGACGTGCTCGCGTCGTCCCTCGAGCACCCCGCCGCGCGCATGATGGTCGGCAACCCGGCGGACTACCTCTACCGCGCGACCGATCCGCGCGCGCTCTCGGCGGCGCGACACAGCGCGTACGTGAAGATCGCCGAGGGCTGCAACCGCACTTGCAGCTTCTGCGCGATCCCCGACATCCGCGGCAAGCAGCGCTCGCGCTCGATCGACGACGTCGTGCGCGAGGTGGAGCAGCTCGTCGCGCTCGGCACCGTCGAGGTCAACCTCGTCTCGCAGGACACGATCGCGTTCGGGCGCGATCTCGAAGGGAAGAGCGACCTCGCGACGCTCGTGCGGCGCGTCGCCGACGTGCCCGGGCTGCGCTGGCTGCGCATCTTCTACCTGTATCCGGAGAAGCTCTCGGACCCGCTCCTCGAGCTGCTCGCGCATCACCCCGTCGTGCTGCCGTACGTCGATATGCCGCTGCAGCACGCGAGCACGTCGATGCTGCGCCGCATGCGCCGCGGGCACTACGCGCCGCGGCTGCGTGAGGTCGTCGAGACGCTGCGCAAGCGCGTGCCGGACCTGACGTTCCGCTCGGCGTTCATCGTCGGGCACCCAGGCGAGACGGACGCGGACTTCGAGGAGCTCTGCGACTTCGTGCGCTGGGCGGAGCTCGATCGCGTCGTCGCGTTTCGCTACTCCCACGAGGAGGAGACGCGCTCGGGCGCGATGGACGACGATGTGCCGGCGAAGGTCGCGGCGGCGCGGCACCGCAAGCTGATGACGCTCCAGCGCGCGATCAGCAAGCGCAAGCTCAAGGCGATGATCGGGCGAGAGCTCGAGGTGCTCGTCGAGGGCGTCAGCGACGAGAGCGAATTCCTGCTCGAGGGACGGCACCGCGGGCAGGCGCCGGAGATCGACGGCAAGGTCTTCCTCGCGAACGGCACCGCGGCCATCGGCACGATCACGAAGGCCATCGTGACGCACGCGGCGGACTACGACCTCGTCGCGGATCTCTACGACGAGAGCGGCGTGGCCCCCGAGCCGCCGCCCGGCGCGCGCCGGCGTCGGTTGCGTACGATCGGCTGACCGCCCCGGACCTGCGCGAAGGTGTTGACCCGCGCGAGCCGCGGGCATAGAAGCAGTCACCCCAACGACGGAGAGCATCTTCGATGGCGACTTACATCACGAGCGACTGCATCAACTGTGGCGCCTGCGAGCCTGAGTGTCCGAACCAGGCCATCAGCGAGGGCGACGAGACCTATCAGATCGACGCCAGCCTCTGCACGGAGTGCGTCGGCTTCAACGCCCATGAGGCGTGCCAAGCCGTGTGCCCGGTCGAGTGCTGCCTGCCCGATCCGAACAACACCGAGACCGAAGCCGTGCTCGCCGCGCGCGCCGTCACGCTGCACGCGGACGACGCTGCGCTGACCGGCAAGATCGCGTCGGGCACGTTCCCGTCGCGCTTCCGCAAGTAAGCACCCGCACATGAGGGCAGCCCTGCTGAGCCGTCGCGCCTTGCGCGGGGCGATGCTCGCGGGGCTCGCCAGCCTCCTGTGCGCGGCTTGTGCCCCGGCGACGCCGCTCCTCGCAGGAGCGAGCACGACGCTGCGCGGGCGCGGAGATCTGTTACTCGGCGCCGCCGTGCGGACGCCGGTCGGGGCGCTGCGTCGCGCGGCTCAGCCGGGGAGCGCCGAGGCGGATCTGCTGACGCTCGCTGGGCGCGAGGGCGCGGTGCCCGTGCTCGCCGCGCGCCTCGGGCTGACGCGACGCATGGACCTCGGGCTGACGGTGGCTGGCTCGGCGGCGAGCGTCGCCGCGCGCCTCTCGCTGCCGCTCGATGACGCGGGCGCAGCCTCGCTGCTGCTCGGCGTCGCGCCCGAGGCGCGCTGGACCGGGCCGCAGGGCTTCAGCGCCTCGGGGCTCGGGACGGATGTGTTCGCGCTGCTGACGCGCAGCTTCAGCGGCGTCTACGAGGTCTGGGCGGGCGTCCGCTTCGGGCTGCTCGCGGTCTCAGGCGCGGGCCTCGAGCGACCGAGCGGGCCGGTCGACGCGTCGGCGCTCGTGCTGCGGGCGGGCGGCGTCTTCGGGCTCGCGCTCGGGCTCAAGACCGTCAGCGGCCTCGTCGAGCTGGCGGCCGACTACGAGAGCTACTCTGGGCGCCTCGGAGACACGCACGCAGGCGCGCGCGGGCTCGCGCTGACGCCCGCGTTCGCGCTGCGCGTTCGGTTGTAGGCGACGCGTCGGGCGCTCGCCGCGGGCGCGCCAGACGGCGCCCGTCCGCCCCGCGTGCACGCGAGCACCCGCGGAGTAAACTGCGCGGCGCCGCGGCTCCCTCGCGGCGTACGGGGGTCTCGCTGATGCTGTTCTACGGCTACCTGTTCTCACTGATTGCGGGCGGAATCTTGCTCGGCGCCTCGATCGTGCTCGGCGGCGGGGGACACGACGCCGACGCGCACGCCGACGGCGCGGGGCACG
>CAIUAC010001175.1 GCA_903896985.1 uncultured Sandaracinus sp. | reverse complement strand
GCGCCGCGAGCAAAAAGCGCGGCCCGATGAGCCCCGGGCGCACCGGCGCGGCGACCACGCCCGCCCGCTCGAGGAACGTCTCCGCCTCCTTCACCTGCAGGCGATGGAGCGCGCTCGGCGCGGGCAGCGCCGCGAACTCGAGCGCCGAGACGAACCGATCTTTGCCGTCGGTCAGCCCGTCGAGCAGGCGCGCCGCCGTGCCCGTATCCGCGCGACGCCTGCGATACGCGAGCGCCCCGCTGACGAGCGCCGCGACCGCCGCGACGCCTCCGACGAGCGGCATCGCCGTCTGCATCGGCAGCTCCGCGAGCAGCAGCACCGCCGCGACGGGCGCCCCCGCGAGCACGCCCACCGACGCCCCGACGAGCAGCGCGTCGAGCCCATGCCAGGCGTTTCGCTGCCTGCGCACGCGCGCGACGGCCGCCTCGATCGGCCGCGGAAGCCCGATGCTCTCGCCGCCTGTGTCGGGATCCGCTGTGCTCATCGCCGCGTGTAGACGAGTACGCTCGCCGAAAGTTCCATGTTCCCTCGCGTCCGCTCTTCGAGGGCGACCGACCCGCGCACCTTGCCGTAATCCGGCGCCGACGTGCACCTTGCCGTAATCCGGCGCCGACGTGCACCTTGCCGTAATCCGGCGCCGAGCGACACTCCGACGGATGTCCGCGCCCGCTTCTTCATTGCCGACCGCGCCCGCTCTGCCCGCCGCGCCCATCGCCGCGCCGCCCGCCGGCACGCTCGAGCGCTGGGCGTTCGACTACGTCACGAGCACCGACCTCGCGCACAAGCTCTCGCCGCCCATGCCGCCTCGCCTGCTCGAAGCGTCCGCGCCCGCTCGCCGCCTCGCGCAGCCGGGGCGCCCCTCCGTGCTGCGCTCGGGCGGCGCGCGCCCGCGCAAGACGCCGAGCATCGAGGCGCTCCGCAACCCTGCTCGCCGCGCGGAGCTCGTGCACACCTTCCTGCACCACGAATTGCAGGCCGCCGAGCTGTTCTGCTGGGCGCTCCTCGCGTTCCCCGACACGCCCGACGCCTTTCGCCGCGGGCTCGGCGCGGTCGCCGTCGAGGAGACCGAGCACCTGCGCCTCTACGCCGAGCATCTGCCGTCGCTCGGCTCGCACGTCGGCGCGTTCCCCGTGCGCGACTGGTTCTGGGAGCGCATCCCCGCCGCGCAGGAGCCCGCGACCTTCGTCGCCGTGATGGGCATCGGCTTCGAGGGCGTGAACCTCGATCACGTCGAGCGCTTCGCCGAGCGCTTCCGCGGCGCCGGTGACGAGCGCGCGGCCGAGATCGTCGAGAAGATCGGGCAGGACGAGCGCTCGCACTGCCGCTTCGCGCGGCACTGGTTCGAGCAGTTCCGTGGGCCGCTCGACTTCGACGCGTGGCGCGCCGTGCTGCCGCGCCCGCTCTCGCCGCTGCTCTTTCGCGGCAAGGCGCTCGCCCGCGACGCGCGCCTCGCCGCCGGCTTCGACGCGACCTTCCTCGACGCGCTCGCCGCCTGGACGCCGGAGTGGTGAAGTGCGCGCGGGGCCGCCAGTCGCCTGGGTCCTGAACCTCGACTCCGAGGACGAGCTCGCGCGCGGCGCGCTCTATCGCCCGCCGGCGCTCGCCAAGCGCGCTGAGTACGCGGCGCGCGGCAGGCTCTCTGGGCTCGTGCGGGACGACGACGTCGTGCTCGACGGGGACGTCGGCGTGCGCGATGACCGCCCCGCGCGCGGCCTCCGCGGCGCCGCGTTCATGCCGACGCCGTACGCCCTGCGTCGCCTCGCGGAGAGCGGCTGCGAGGTCCCCGCTGCGCCCTCGCTCGCCGTGCTGCAGCGCGCGAACGAGCGCTCGCTGCTGTTGCCGAGGCTCGAGGGCGCGCGCTTCGTCCGCACGCGCGACGAGGCGCTGCTCGCGCTCAACCGCCCCGCGCCGGGGCCGCTCTGGCTCTGCAAGCGCGGCTACGGCGCGGCGGGGCGCGGCCATCGACGCATCCCGGCCAAGAAGGTGCGCGACGCCGACCTCGCCTGGCTCGACGCGGCGCTCCGCAAGACGGGCGGCGTCGAGGTGACGCCTTGGCTCGACCGCGTCGCCGACTTCGCGCAGCACGGCACGCTCGCCCCCGACGGCGCGCTGGTCGTTGGAGCCCCAACGACCCAGGAGGTCGACGCGGGCGACGCCTGGCGCGCCTCGCGCCTCGCGCGACCCGACGACCTCGCCGACGCCGAGCGCGCCGCCCTGCGCGCCGCCCTCGAGGAGGCCGCCGCCGCGCTGACCGCGATCGGCTACTTCGGCCCCTTCGGCATCGACGCGTTCCGCTACCGCGCGAGTCCCGACCAGACCGCGTTCTGCGCGTGCTGCGACGTCAACGCCCGCTTCACGATGGGCTTCTCCGTCGGATTCGGCGCGTTGGGCTGACGATTGCCCAACACACCGTCCAGATGCGCGTACGCTCCCGCTTCGCTGGCCCGGCGCCGGGCGCCTGCGCCGCTTGAAAGGTATTCGCGATGACCGACGCAGCAGTGCCAGAGACGGAGCCGGCGGTGACCTCCGACGAGGCCTCGACCCCGAGTCGAACCGTGGACTTCCCGATCGTCGGGATCGGCGCCTCGGCCGGCGGGCTCTCCGCCTTCGAGGCGTTCTTCTCGGGGATGCCCGCCGACGGCCCCCCGAACATGGCGTTCGTGCTCGTGCAGCACCTCGCGCCCGACCACAAGAGCCTCCTCGGCGACCTGCTCCGGCACTACACGCGGATGCCGGTGTTCGAGGTCGAGGACGGGATGCCGGTGCGGATCAACACCGTCTACATCATCCCGCCGAACCACGACCTCGCGCTCTTGAACGGCGCCCTGCAGCTCTTCGAGCCGACGGAGCCGCGGGGGCAGCGCCTCGCCATCGACTACTTCTTCCGCTCGCTCGCGCAGGACCAGCAAGAGCGCGCGATCGGGATCGTGCTCTCCGGCACGGGCAGCGACGGCACGCTCGGCGTCCGCGCGATCAAGGCCGAGGGCGGCATGGTCATCGCGCAGACGCCCGCGACCACCGAGTTCGACGGGATGCCGCGGAGCGCGCTCGCGACGGGGCTCGTCGACCACGAGCTGTCGCCGAGCGATATGCCCGCGGCGCTGCTCAAGTACGCCGCGCACGCGTTCGGCGCGCACGCGCGCGCGACGGGCACCGCCTCGCCCAAGAGCGAGGACGCGCTGCGCAAGGTCTTCATCCTGCTGCGCGGGCAGACGGGGCACGACTTCTCGCAGTACAAGTCGCGCACGATCCACCGCCGCATCGACCGGCGCATGGCCGTCCATCAGCTCGAGGCGCTCGAGGACTACGTGCAGTTCCTCCAGCGGACGCCCGCCGAGGTCGAGGCGCTCTTCCGCGATCTGCTGATCGGCGTCACGGCCTTCTTCCGCGACCCAGAGGCGTTTCAAGCGCTCGAGCACGAGGTGCTCCCGAAGCTCCTCGCCGAGAAGGCGCGCGGCTCCGTGTTCCGCGTCTGGTCCGCCGGCTGCTCGACGGGCGAGGAGGCGTACACGCTCGCGATCCTCGTCACCGAGGCGATGGAGACGACCCAACGGGCGCAGTCGGTGCAGATCTTCGCGACGGACCTCGACAGCCGCGCGATCGCCGTCGCGCGCGCCGGGCTGTATCCCATCGGCATCGCCGCCGATATCAGCCCCGAGCGCCTCGCCCGCTTCTTCACGCTCGAGCCCGACGGCAGCGCCTACCGCGTGCACAAGAGCCTCCGCGACATGCTCGTGTTCTCGGAGCACGACCTGATCAAGGACCCGCCGTTCTCCAAGCTCGATCTGATCAGCTGCCGCAACCTCCTCATCTACCTCGGCGCGGACCTCCAGAAGAAGCTCGTCCCGCTCTTTCACTACGCGCTCAACCCGCACGGCGTGCTCTTCCTCGGCACCTCCGAGGGCGTCGGCGAGTTCCTCGACCTCTTCACGACCCTCGACCGCAAGGCGAAGCTCTTCCGCCGCCGCGACGACGTCTACGCCGCGCACCGCGCCGCGCTCGGGCGCTTTCTGCCGCCGATGACCGCCGTCGAGGCGGCGACCCCCCGCGGCGCGGAGAAGCACACCCCGCCCGCGAAGCTGCCGCTCCGCGACCTGACCGAGCAGGCGCTCCTGCAGCGCCTCGCGCCCGCCGCCGCGCTCGTCAACCGGCAGGGCGATGTCCTCTACCTGCATGGGCGCACGGGCCTCTACCTCGAGCCGGCGCCCGGCGAGGCGGGCATCAACAACATCCTGCAGATGTCCCGCGAGGGGCTGCGCCTCGAGCTCTCCAACGCCTTGCATCGCGCGGCGAGCGGCGGCGAGTCCGTCAGCGCGCACTGCCCGCGCGTCAAGACGAACGGCCACTACACCGCCGTGCAGTTGAGCGTGCACCCCCTCACGCAGAGCCCTGCGCCCGCAGATTCGCCCCTCTTCCTCGTCATCCTCGAGCCGGCGCCGACGGTCGAAGCTCCGGCGCCTCCGGCCCCCGGCGCGGCCGTGACCCCCGCGGACGCCGACCTGCAGGCGTACATCGCGACGCTCAACCAGGAGCTGCGCGCCAAGGACGAGTATCTCCGCAGCACGCACGAGGAGCTCGAGAGCTCGAACGAGGAGCTCAAGTCCGCGAACGAAGAGCTGCAATCCGTCAACGAGGAGCTGCAGTCGTCCAACGAAGAGCTCGAGACCGCCAAAGAGGAGATGCACTCGGTCAACGAGGAGCTGACGACGGTCAACACCGAGCTGCACACGCGCGTGACGGAGCTGTCGCGGACGAACAACGACATGAACAACCTGCTGTCGGGCACGGGCATCGCGACGGTGTTCGTCGACCGTCGGCTGCGGATCATGCGCTTCACGCCGACCGCCGCTCAGCTGATCAACCTGATCCCCGGCGACGTCGGGCGGCCGGTCGGGCACCTCGTCACCAACCTCGTCGACCACGAGCGCCTCGCCGCAGAGGCGCAGACCGTCCTCGACACGCTGATCCCCCTCGAGACCGAGGTGCAGGCCCGCGGCGGCGCGTGGTTCATGATGCGCATTCGCCCCTATCGGACCCTCGACAACGTGATCGAGGGGGCCGTGATCACGTTCGTCGACATCAGCGAGATGAAGCGCGTCGAGCACGCGCTCAAGCAGGCGAACGAGCTAGCCCGCCTCGCGGTCGTCGTGCGCGACGCGAACGACGCGATCACCGTGCAAGACCTCGAGGGCCGCACGCTCGCGTGGAACCCGGGGGCCGTGCGGATGTACGGCTGGACCGAGGCCGACGCGCTCGCGATGAACGTGCGCGAGCGCATCCCGCAGGGGCGCCGCGGGGACGCCCTCGCGAAGGTGCGCGAGCTCAGCCGCGCGGAGGTGCTCGTGCCGTATCCGACGCAGCGCCTGACCAAGGCGGGTGTCACACTCGACGTGATGATGACCGCGACGGCGCTGCTGAACGAGCACGGCGAGATGTACGCGATCGCGACCACCGAGCGCGCGGGGTCGCCGAACGTGCAGCCCACACCGTCGCCGCCCGCACCACTCTCTGCCCCGCAGGAGGAGCCTGCGCAGACGACGGAGTCGAAGCCATGAGCAACCACGAGGAGCGCCCCCCGGGCGGCGACGCGACGGGCCCAGCCGAGACGCTCCGCGAGCGCGCGGAGAGCGTCGTCGCCGAGGGCACCGCGGGGGCGCCCGCGCCAGTGAGCGCGGCTCCGCTCTCCCTCGCGGCGACGCAGCGCCTCCTGCACGACGTGCAGGTGCATCACGTCGAGCTCGAGCTGCAAAACGAGGAGCTCCGGAGCGCGCAGCGCGCGCTCGAGGCGGCGCACGCCGAGGCCTTCGAGCTCTATGAGCTCGCGCCCGTGGGCTACTGCACGCTCCGCGAACAAGGGCTGATGACGCGGGCCAACCTGACGGCGGCGAGCCTCTTCGGCGTGCCCCGCCCGGCGCTCGTCGGCGAGGCG
>CAIUAC010001174.1 GCA_903896985.1 uncultured Sandaracinus sp. | reverse complement strand
GGGGGCCGGGGCCGCTGCGGGGACCGCGGCTGCGACGGGGGCCGGGGCCGCTGCGGGGACCGCGGCTGCGACGGGGGCCGGGGCCGCTGCGGGGACCGGGGCCGCGATGGGCGCCGACGAGGGCGGGATGTACGCCATCGTCCGCGACATCGCCTTCTTCGCCGCAATGCGCTCCTCAGGAGTCGGCGCTGGAGCCGCTGCTGCCGGTGCGACGGGCTGCTGAACGACGACAGGCTGCGGCTGCGCGACGGGCTGCTGAACGACGACAGGCTGCGGCTGGGCGACGGGCTGCTGAACGACGACCGGCTGCGGCTGCGCCGCGCCGACGCCTACCGTCACCGGGCCGACGGCCGACATCCGCGCCATCATCTCCGCGGGCAGCTGATACGCGACGGTGCTCTTCGACACCTTTGTCTGCGCGGTCACCTGCTGCAGCGTGCTGGGGGCTGGCTGGATCTGGGCCGCGAGCGCCTGCGTCGGCGAGTAAGACTGCGCGGGGCGCGGCGCTTGGTCGGCGGGCACGCTCGGTGCGGCGACGGGCGCGGGTGGGCGGAACGACTGCGCCGTCGACGGCATGATGACGTACGAGCGCCGCGTCACCGGGTCGAGGATCGTCACCTTCCCGTTGGGCGCCACAGCGCAGCTCGCCCCAGTCGGGACGCCGCCTTGCTCACCGATGGCCGCGCGCGCTTGCCGCAGCGCGGTCATCCAGTTCTCTGCGTCGACGGTGACCTCGTGCAAGGGGACGTCCCCCTGTCCGAGCGCCGTCACCACGAGCCGCCACGCCTTCATCGCCATAGGGAAAGCATCGCCGAGGAACCTGCCTGACAGGGTTGCCGGGAAAAGGTGTTCGTCACCGACGCAGCGCGGAGAAGACACGCGCGCCGGCAGCCGGCTCGCGCGACCAAGCTAGCCTTCGGTGGGCCGCGGGGTCAAGGGATTGCGCGGCGATGGGTCCGCTCCAGCGCTCATCACCCCGCTGCACTCCGCGCTCCCCTGAGCTAAGAGGCTCCCGCGATGTGGATCCTCGTCGTCGGCCGCAGTGACCTGCTCGAGCGCCCAGAGGGCGGTGTCGTCGTGCTGCGCGACCTCGGCTGCCGCGTGCGCGCGCTCGACCTCTGGGACCCGCTCGACGAGGCCGAGCTCGCCGCCAAGCCACCGACGGCGGTGCTCGTCGAGGCGCTCGACCAAGTCGACGCAGGAAGAGCCGCGCTCGCACGCTTGCGCGCCGTCGCGCCCCTCGCCGAGGTGCCGAGCATCGTCGCGGTCACGGTCAACGCGCTGCAGCGCCTCGATCCGCAGGACGGCTTCGACGACCTCGTGCTCGTCCCCTATGTGCCTGCGGAGCTCTACGTCCGCGTCCGGCGCATCGAGTGGCGCAAGAGTGAGTTCGAGGCGGGCGAGCGGCTCAAGCTCGGCGGGCTCTGCATCGACCTCGCCGCGCACGAGGTGACGGTCGATGGCCGCGCCGTCGAGCTGACCGCGCAGGAGTTCTCGCTCCTCAAGTTCCTCGCGCAGCACCGCGGGCGCGTGTTCAGCCGCGATCAGCTGCTCGCGCGGGTCTGGGGC
>CAIUAC010001173.1 GCA_903896985.1 uncultured Sandaracinus sp. | reverse complement strand
TGCGCGCGGCGGGGCGCGGCGAGCTGCGCGTCTACGGCGTCGTGCTCGAGCGCGCGGCGCCGGGCGTCGTGCTCGACTCGGTCGGGCTCGTCGGCGCGCGCGGCAAGCGCTTGCTCGCGTGGGACGCGGCGCACCTCGCGGGGCAGGTCGCGACTCGGCGCCCGCAGCTGATCGTGATCGGCTTCGGCGCGAACGAGGCGAGCGACGCCTACGACGGCGACGACCCGTACACGGCGGAGACGAGCGAGGTCGTGCGGCGCCTGCGCGCGGGCGCGCCCGACGCGGCGTGCCTCGTGCTCGGGCCTCCCGACCAAGCGGGCCCGGCGCCGGGCGGCGGCGAGGTGCGGACCTACCCGACGCTCCCGCGCCGCGTCGAGATCCAGCGGCGCGTCGCCGTGAGCGCGGGCTGCGCGTTCTGGGACACGTTCTCGGCGATGGGCGGCGCGGGGAGCATGGTGCGCTGGCACCGCACCGGCCTCGGCGGGCACGACTACCGACACTCGACGGCGGCGGGCTACGAGCGCCTCGCGGAGCTGCTCGACGCCGCGCTGATGAGCGCGCTCGCCGACTATCGCAGCGCAGAGGCCGCGCGCGTCAGCGATGCAGGCGAACCGGGCGATGCAGGCAATTCGCCGGACGCTGGCGAACGCGAACCTCACGCAGAAGCGGGTCGTGCGGACACTGCGGCGGGCGACGCGGGCTCGACGCGCGACGGCGGCCGCTGACCTCAGGGCAAGAGCACGAGGCTGCCGGTGGTCGTCCGCGACTCGAGGAGGCGGTGCGCGTCGGCGACCTGCGCGAGCGGCAGCGTGCGCGTCTGCACGCGGATGGCGCCGCGCGCGATCAGGTCGAAGAGCGCCGCCGCGCTCGCGAGCATCTCGCTGCGGGCGTGGTTGTAGACGTGGAGCGTCGGGCGCGTGACGAAGAGGCAGCCCTTCTGCCCGAGCGTCAGCAGGTCGATCGGGTCGGGCTTGCCGGACGCGTTGCCGAACGACACGAGCATCCCGCGCGGGCGCAGGCAATCGAGCGAGAGCGCGACGGTGTCCTTGCCGACCGAGTCGTAGACGACGTCCACGCCGCGCCCGCCGGTCAGCGCGCGCACGCGCTCGACGAGCGGTTCGCTGCGATAGAGCACCGTCTCGTCGCAGCCGTTCGCGCGGGCGAGCGCCGCTTTTTCCTCGGTGCCGACGGTGCCGATCGTCCGCGCGCCGAGCGCTCGCAGCCACTGCGCCGCGAGCAAGCCGACGCCGCCGGCCGCCGCGTGCAGCAGGACCGTGTCGCCGCGCTTCACCGGGAACGTGCGACACACCAGGTACTCGGCCGTCATGCCCTTGAGCATCGAGCCAGCCGCGGTCACGTCGTCGATCGCGTCCGGCAGCGGGATCAGGCGCTCGGCGGGCAGCACGCGCGCGTCGGCGTACGCCCCGGGACCGGTGACCGCGTAGCCGACGCGCTGCCCGACGCGCAGGCCATCGACGTCGGCGCCGAGCGCCTCGATCACGCCGGCAGCCTCCATCCCGAGCGCCGCCGGCAGCGGCAGCGGATAGAGCCCCGAGCGGTGATAGGTGTCGATGTAATTGACGCCGATCGCGGTGTGTCGAACGAGCGCCTCGCCCGGCCCGGGCGCGGCGAGCGCGACGTGCTCCTCGACCAGTTGCTCCGGCCCGCCGACTCGATGAATGCGATAGACGCGCGTCATGCGCCGCAATGTACTGCGCACGCGCGCGGCCCACTACCGCGGCGTCGCGGCGCGCTCGGGGACGCCGGCGACGAGCGCCGCGCCGAGCGCCTCCCCGACGCGCCGATAGCCGAGGGCGGTGAGGTGCACGCGGTCGCGCTGCGCGAGCGGCGGGCTGAGGCGCGCCCACGCGGCCGTCGAGAGCGGGCCGCCCTGATAGCGCAGCACGTCGAAGAACGCGCACCCCGCCTCGAGCGCGACGCGACGCTGCACGTCGATCAGCTCGCCCTGCCGCGGGCGCGCCACCCAGCCGACGTGCCGGACGCGCCGCGGGCGCTCCGTCGGCCCGAGGAGCAGACACGACGCCGCGGGCGCCGCCTGCCGCACGCGCGCGACCACCTGCCGCAGCGACGCCTCGTAGCGCGCCATCGAGTCGTCGTCGCCGGACTCGTTCGTGCCGTACTCGAGCACGACGAGGTCGTGATGACGCCGCGCGAGCTGCTCGCGAAAGAGCGCGTCGTCCCACGAGAGCTGATCCCGCGCGCGCGCGCCGTTGAGGCCGAGCGTGTCGAGGACGACGCCCGCCCCGCCCCGCTCGACGACCGCGCCGAAGAGCCGCACGGCGCCGTCGCCGAGGGACTCGACGCGCACCCGATGCGCCGCGCCATCGGCGAGGGCGAGCGGGAGATAGTTGGAGCGCCAAGCATCCGCGGCGAGCGCGGTGTCCACGGGCGCGGCGTCGTCCACCGAGACGCGCAGCGTGCCGCCGCCCGGCTGCGACTCTGCCCACAGCTCGACCTGCCACGGCCCGCGCGTGAGCGATGCGGGCAGCGCGAGCTCGCCCCAGCCGAGCCCGTCGTCGGCGTCCGTCGTGTCGGTCGCCTCGCGCGGCGCGCACTCCGTCGCGACGC
>CAIUAC010001172.1 GCA_903896985.1 uncultured Sandaracinus sp. | reverse complement strand
GGCGTCGCCGCTGCCGGTGTCGCCGCTGCCGGTGTCGCCGTTGCCGCCGCTCACCGCGCTGGCGGTCATCTCGATGGCCACCGCCACGGCCTGACCCGCCGGCACGACGACCGTCGAGTTGAAGTCGGCATAGCCCGCGAGGCGGATGACGACGCGATGATTCCCTGGCGCCACGGAGATCGCGTCCGGGCGCGGCGTGCGGCCCTTGTCCTCGCCGTCGATCAGGATCGTCGCGCCCTCGGGGCCGCCCGTCAGCGTGACGCCGGTGCGCGCGAGGCGCTCCCGCAACGAGGAGAGGCGCGCCCTCGCGTCGCCTTGGTTGGGGTCGCTCGGGTCCGCCTCGGCGACGTACTTCTCGAGCGCGGTCTTCGCCTCGACGAGCTGTCCCAGGCGCTCATACGCCTGCGCGAGGTTGTACTGGAGCAGCGGCCGAGGGTCCTGCGTGTACGCGGAGGTCCAGGCGGTGATCGCGGCGTCGTAGTCGCCCTGTCGATACGCCGTCTGCCCGCGCGCGAAGAGCGCCCGCGCGTCCTCGCCATGCGCTTGCGCCGAGACGCTCGCAGGAGAGACGAGCGCTGAGGAGAGCGCCAGGGCGACGCACAGAACTGCCACCGAGGTGGTCTGAAGAGCGATGTTCATGGATGGTCTCATTCTCCGAAGCGAGCGGCTCAATTGCAGCCTTGAGTGACGGTTGCGCCCGGCACAGCGCCGCACACTCCGAGCGACGTCGCGCAGCTTGCGCAGCTCACGAGCGTATAGGACGCGCCGCAGTTCGAGCGAACGTCGATGATGCCCGCGGTCCCGATGCAGCTGTCGCGCCCGACCGGGCAGGTGTTGCGCCCGCCGACAGCGCACATCGGCGGACCGAACTGCCGGTCTTCGGTCCCGTTGCAGTCGTAGTCGAAGGAGCTGTCTCCGCGCTCGACCGCGAAGAACGGCACGATTCCGCGGTACGGGTGCGCGTTCGAGTTCCCGTCGTAGCAGTCCTCCGAGTTCGCCACATAGCCCACCGGAGGCACGCAGCTCGAGACGGCGTCCATCGGGTTGCCGTAGCCGTCCCCGTCCTTGTCGAAGAACCAGGAGATCGTCGCCGGGTTGTCGTCGACCGCCCCGTTGCAGTCGTCGTCGATGCCGTTGCAGGTCTCCGGCGCGCCCGGATGGACGGAGGCGTCTGCGTCGTCGCAATCATCCCCGCACAGCATCGCCGCGTGGCCGTCGCCGTCGACGTCCTCGATCGCATACAGGCAGCCCGCGAGCGCATCGCAGGAGTCCAGCGTGCAGGCGTTGCCGTCGTCGCAGACGAGGTCGGAGGTGCCTTGGCATTTGTGGCTGGCGAGGTCGCAGGTGGACACGCCGTTGCACACGTCCCCGTCCTCGCATTGCGCGTCGATCTCGCACTGCCACTGGCAGTTCGGCATACAGCCTGCGCCGTCGGGCGGGTCGCACTGCTCGCCGACCGCCATGTCGACCGTGCCGTTGCCGCAGCCGGCGGGTACGCAGAGTCCGCTCTGGCAAACGCCGTCCAGGCCGCAGGAGGGGCCATCGAGCGGATCGTGCTCGCAGCGCATCGCCTCGAAGCACCGATCGTCCGTGCACGGATCGCCGTCGTCGCAGTCCGCGGGCCCCGAGCACGAGGTCGTGCAGTCCGCGTCACAGCCGTCCCCGTCGGTCGTGTTCCCGTCGTCGCAAGCCTCGCTCGGCATGTCGGTGAAGCCGTCCCCGCAGATCGACTGCACGCAGTGCGCTGCGAGGCAGAGGTCCCGCGTCTCCGCATCGAAGTCCGCGTCGCAGGTCGTGCCGTCCCCCGCCCGCGTGCCTGCGAAGCAGAGGCCGTCTCCGCAGCGCTCGACACCGTCGCACGCGTTGGCGTTTCGACACTGCTCGTCAGTCGCGCAGCGCCCCGGCGGGAGCATGTCGGCGGCGACGCCCGCGTCGGCGCTCTTGCCGTCGAGCACTCCCCCGACGATCGCGCTGCAGCCACCGAGCCCGAGTAGCCCGCACAGACCGACGATCGCGACGCGCGCCACTCTGATCGAATTCGCCATGCGAAGCCTCCACGCGGCGCCCCCCACGCACGACGGGCACGCCGCCGTCCTCTAGCACAGGCGAAGCCCGCCTCCTACCGCGCGTGAACGCGTCCGCGGAGGGTCGGCGGGCTTCCTCGTCGGGCGTCAGTCCTTCACGTCGCCGCGCGCGAAGATGCTCGCGACGAACGCGAGCACGTCGTTCGCCGACGCCTCGTTGTACCCGTAGTGCTTGATCAGGCGCCCCTTGATGACGTCGATCTTGTCCTGCGTGTCCTTGTCGATGACGTTGGACACGAAGGTCGAGAGCTTGATCGAGTCCTTCTGATCCTCGAAGAGCTTCATCTCGAGCGCACGGCGGAGACGGTCGTTTGTGTCGTAGCTGAACTTGCGGCCCTCGATCGCGAGCGCGCCGATGTAGTTCATGATCTCGCGCCGGAAGTCGTCCTTGCGCGACTCCGGGATGTCGATCTTGCCCTCGATGGAGCGCATCAGCCGCTCGTCCGGCTCCTCGTCGCGGCCGGTGTAGCGGTTCTTGACCTTCTCCTTGAGCGTGTACGCGCGGATGTTGTCGATGTAGTTCGCGGCGAGGCGCCCGATGGCCTCTTCGTCCGCGGAGATCGCGCGCTGGACCTCGTTCTTGACCATCTCTTCGTACTCGGCCTTCACGACGCCGATCAGCTCTTGGTACTTCTTGCGCGCGTCCTCGTTGGCGAGCAGCGAGTGGTGGCGCAGCCCCTTCTCGAGCTCGTTCAGGATCATGAACGGGTTGATGTAGCCCTCGACTCCGTCGCGCACGAGGGCGTTGGAGATCTTGTCCTGCACGTAGCGCGGCGAGATGCCGTCGAGGCCCTCGCGCTTGCCCTCCTTGCGCAGCTCCTTGACGTTGTCCTGCGTGAAGCCAGGCAGGACCTTGCCGTCGTAGAGCTTCATCTTCTGGAGGAGCGAGAGCTGCTGCTTCTTCGGCTCTTCGAGCCGCGTCATCACCGCCCACATCGCGGCGACCTCGAGCGTGTGCGGCGCGACGTGCTTGCCGCGCAGGCGCTCGACGGAGAAGTCCTTCTGGTAGATCCGGATCTCCTCGGAGAGCTTCGTGATGTACGGGATGTCGATCTTGATCGTGCGGTCCCGGAGCGCCTCCATGAACTCGTTGTTCAGGAGCTTCTTGTACTCGGCCTCGTTCGTGTGACCGATGATCACCTCGTCGATGTCGGTCTGCGCGAACTTCTTCGGCTTGATCTTGTGCTCTTGGGTCGCGCCGAGCAGGTCGTAGAGGAACGCGACGTCCAGCTTCAGCACCTCGACGAACTCGATGATGCCGCGGTTCGCGATGTTGAACTCGCCATCGAAGTTGAACGCGCGAGGGTCGGAGTCGCTGCCGAACTCGGCGATCTTCCGGTAGTTGATGTCGCCCGTCAGCTCGGTCGAGTCCTGGTTCTTCTCGTCCTTCGGCTGAAAGGTGCCGATGCCGATGCGGTCCTTCTCGCTGAGGATCACGCGCTTGATGCGGATGTGCTGGGCGATGACCTTCGCCCAGTCGCCGCCGTGCCGGAGCATCAGCTCCTTGAAGATGAAGCGACACGCCGGGTTCAGCTCGCCCTCGACGGCGAGGCGGTGTCGGTCGTTGCCGAGCCCCAGGTCCTTGAACGCGCGCTCGCGCCACTCGACGGGGATCAGGCGCAGCGGCTCCTCGTTCATCGGCGACGGGAACTCGTCCTCGCCCTCCGCGCCGGCGAGGCCGGTGTCCTTGAGGTTGACCCACTTGTACGTGTAGAGCGCGCCCTCGGCGGAGCGCGAGTACTGCTCGAGGCCCTTCTTCAAGAGGCGCGCGATCGTGCTCTTCGACGAGCCGACGGGCCCGTGCAGCAAGATCACGCGCTTCTCTGGCCCGTAGCCCGCGGCGGCGGCTTGGAGCACGTGCACGAGGCGCATCAGCGGGATGTCGAGCCCGAAGATCGCGTCCTTCCCCAGGCCGATCGGGTCGGAGAAGAACGGATAGCGCACGAGGCGCTTCTTGTTGTCGATGTACTCTTCTTCGCCGAAGCTCACGACCATGTCGTAGAGCCGCTGGAACGCGTTGCGCGTGATCTGCGGGCGCTCCCGGACGAGGCTCAAGTAGTCCTCGAAGGAGCCTTCCCAATGCAGGTCGCGGTACTGCGCGTAGTCTTGCAGCGCTGCGATCTTCGCCACCATCTCGAAGCTGCTCATCGGTCCTCCGGCTGGTTGCGGTCAGCGTATCATCCTGCGCAGGTTCGGCACGCATGCGGCGACTCGCACATTCCTACGCGTTCTCGCTCACGGGCGCGCTCCTCGCGGCGCTGACGCTCGCTGCGTGCGCGGGTGACGACGCGTTCCCGACGACGCGCGCCTACCCGGACGCCGGGACGCTCGACGCGACCGCGGACGACGCCGCCGTGATGGCGCGCGACGCGGCGACGCCTGACGGCAGCGCGTCGGACGCCGCTGCGCCCGATGGCGCGGCGCC
>CAIUAC010001171.1 GCA_903896985.1 uncultured Sandaracinus sp. | reverse complement strand
GGGGGCGTCGTTGACGGCGTCGACGGCGTCGAGCGCGTCGGCCCAGCGCCATCCCAGGCCTCACACGACCGCGCCGGCGGTGGTCCCAGCCCAAGACGCGACTCCGGAAGAGCTGAACCTTTGGCCGCGCAACCCGTCGTCGAGCGGGGGATTCCCATCGATGAACGAGCGCCCTGCACGGACTTCCGGACGCCGGCGCTCACGCTCATGGCGCGGTGCGCTTGCGTCGTGACGCGCCGCACTCACGCGAGCCCCACCGCCCATCACCGCGCGTCCTCGAGCGCACCAGCGAAGGGCGCCCAGCGGGGGTCCGTGGAGCGGCAGGCGAGCGCCGCGCGGGCGGACTCGGGCAGCGGGGCGGCGGCGGTGGAGAGCGTATGTAGAAACGTAGGGATGCCCTCGCGGGCCCACGGTCCCGGCGTCGCGTCCGCGGCGGTCAGGACCGCCTCCAGCGCTGCGAGCGGGTCCCTCGCCGCCCGGACGCCAATCCCGAGTCGGAGTCCAAGTCGAGCGGGACCGAAGCGGACCAGCAGCGGCCCGCCCCACGCCCACAGATCCCGGGGCGTCGCGGGGGGAAGAAAGGCACCGTAGGCCTCGAGCAGGTAGAGGAGGTCGTCGGCCGCGTCCGCGTCGGCGAACGCTAGGAACCCTGGGAGTGCGGCGCGATCGGGCAGCGGCACTTCGTAGGCGTCGCCGACCCGCGCGGCCTCGGCCAACGCGCGGATCCCTTCGACGAAACGCTCCGGCTCGCGCGACGCCACGGCCTCGGCCACCGCCACCGCATCGAATGGATCCGGGCCCATATCCCACCTCCTCCGAGGGTCGATCTCATGCTCGCCGTGTCGCTACGTCGCGCGCCTCCCGGAGCTTCTCCAGAGCGGCGAGCCTCCCGAGCGGCCCGCGAGTCGCCGGAGCGCGCCCTCGGGGTCGCTCGGGCCGCCGGGCGCGCCGAGGATAGCGTCGCGGCGATCGCCTCGCCATCGGCTCGCTCGAGGCCGTGTCCGAGCTGCGCTGACGGAGCGTCGGGCTGACGGACCTGCGCGACGCGCGGGGCTCGGCGCGCCGGGCGGCGTGCTGCTGCGCGAGCTCGCGACGGTGGCGCCGGGGCTCGGCGCGCATCCAGCGAGGGACTTGGCGACCGTGGTAGCGTCTGGCCCGATGACGCGCATCGAACAGGGGCTCTGGCTCGGCCTCTTCGCCACACTCTCCGGTTGCTCACTCCTGGTGAAGGACGTGTCCCTGCCTGCCTGCACGACGGACGCGGAGTGCGACGTCCTCAACGTGACTCCCGGCGACGAGGTCATCACCGCGTGTGTGCGGTATCAGTGCTCGGCGATCGTCGGGGGCAATCCCGGCACCTGCGTCTATCGCCCGCTCGACGCCGACGACGACGGTCACACCTCCGCGATGTGCCCGGGCGGCGATGACTGCGACGACGGGCGCGCGAGCGTCTACCTGGGGCACGCAGAGGTTTGCGACGGGCTCGACAACGACTGTGATCTCGTCATCGATGACGGCGACGCGCTCACGCCTGCGCCGCCGCTCCACGCGCTCGACACGAGCAGCGCCGCGAGCCTGACCTGGGGCACCGCAGGCAGCGGCACGTACACGACGGACACGGGCGCGACGTACACCTTCGCGCTCGCCGAAGACGGGAGGCTCCGCGCCGGGATGCCGGTCGTCCAGCAGACGAACGCCTATGTGGAGGGCCCGCAGCGCAACGGGTTCAACGACGTGGCGACCACCGACGTTGGCCTCGAGTGCGCGACACGGAAGCCCGTGTGGCTCGCGACTCCGGAGTGCGGCAGCGACTCCGAGTGTCCCGCGCCCCGCTGCACGTGGGGCACCGCGGACGGCGGCGCCAGCTACGACGCCGGCAGCGGCAGTGTGCCGCTCGGCGCGTGCGAGACCGTCGACGGAGGGTTTGCGGACGGCTGCCACCACGACACGGATTGCGCTTGGCCGTGCGCCTCGGAGCGCTGCGTGCCCCCGGCGCGCACGGTCGACGTGCAGGTGTACGACTGCGCGCTCGCCGACCTCGCGACCTCGCCGATCGGGAGCGAGGGCGCGTTCGCGGTGGGCATTCAGACCAACGGCTGCGGCCAAGGGCGCCTGCGCGCGGGCTGGCTCGACAGCGCGCAGAGGCTGCTCATGTATGGGCCGGAGGCGCGCTCGAACGTCTGGCTGGGCGTGGACGTCGGCGCGTTCCCGACGGGCAGAACCGCGACGGAGGGCGGCGTGGCCGACGGCGGCGTGGCCGACGCGGACGGTGGCACGACGCGCCCGCTGATGGCCTGCTCCGGCGCTGGGCGCGGAGTCCCCGGCGCGGCGCGTCCGAGCGTGGCGGCGCTCGGGCCGGCGACGTCACCCGAGGCGCTCGCGGTGTACTTGAGCGACGCCCGCTCGCGCGCGCGCTGCGGGGACCTGGTGCCGGTGCCGGTGCTCGGCTTGGGGCTCTTCCGCGAGACGGCGAGCGGCCCCATCAACGCCTGGGTCACCGGCACGAACGACGGGCACCCAGAGTCCTTCGGCCGGACGAACGGAGGAGGCCCGCCCGCCGTCGCCGCGGTGAGCGAGCGTGGCTGGGTGGTCGCCTATCCGCGGGCGACGACGACCGGCGCGACGCCGCTCGCGCTGCACTACGTCAGCCGACCCACGGCCCCCGCGCCCTTCTCCGAGGCGCTCGCCGACGGTGGCGCTCCGGCGGCGCACCTCCGCCGCGCGACCGTGCCGCTCGCGCCGCGGGCCCCGTTCTTCGAGGTGCCCGCAGGTGGACGCGCAGACTACGTGAGCCTCGCCGTCGGCGCGCGGCGCGGCGCGACCTACGACCTCGGCGTCACGTGGCTGGAGGACTGCGCGAGCACCGGCGCTGAGTCGGTCTGGTTCTCCCTCGTGCGCTTCGACCCTGCGGCGCCCGAGTCAGCGACCTCG
>CAIUAC010001170.1 GCA_903896985.1 uncultured Sandaracinus sp. | reverse complement strand
CTGCTCGTCGCGCTCGGCGTGCCGCTGCTCGACCTCGTCGCTCAGCTCCCCGAGGTGCGGGCTGCGGGCGCGACGCGGGAGCGGGCAGGGCGCCCCCTCGCGCGCTGGCTCGGCGCGCGCGCGCACCGCGTGGCGCTGGTGGACGTCGGCTTTCTCCCGTACGTCGGCGGCTTCGACGCCATCGACCTCGGCGGCGTCACGGAGCCAGAGGTCGCGCGCCTCGCCGGCGGGCACCTCGACAAGCTGATCGACCCCGCGTGGCTCGCCGAGCGCGCGCCCGACGCGCTCGTCCTGCACGCATCCGTCGCCCCGCGCATCTCACCGACGGGAGACCTGCTCACGCTCGCGGGCTACCCCGTCGAGCGCCGCCTCGCGGAGCTGCCGTGGGTGCGCGCGACGTTCCGCGTCGAGCGCGTCGTCGAGTACGCGCCCGGCTACGTCTACGTCGTGCTGCTGCGCCGTCGGACTACGGGTGCGGGGGGCCGTTCGGCGGCAGGTTGCCCGCCCCCGGGTTGCGCCCGAGGCGCTCGCGCAGCTGCGCCGCGAAGGCCGGGTTGACCTTGAGCGCAGCGTTGGCACCGACGGGCTGCGCGGCGGCGCCGATCGGCGCGACGGCGACCGGCGCAGGCGCCGCGACGACGCCCTGCGGCGCGACGACCGCGGCCGCCTGAGCGCTCGGGTCGACGAAGATCACGCGCCCGAAGCGGTCGAGGGCGTGGAAGTCGCCGACCCGCGGGGGCGACCAACCGGCCGCCCGCCCGCCGCTCTCGCGCGCGTCGAGGACGAAGAGGTTCATGCCCCACACCGCGTTCGGCGCAGGCTTGCCCGCCGGGGGCATCCCCGCCGCGAACGCCGTCCACGGGATGGCCATCTCGACCGTGTACCCGACGTCGTCCTCGTCGTCGTTCAACGTGCCCCGGCGTTCCACTTGGGCGTGCACCTGGGACGTCCAAGCGACGTCGCCGAAGGGCTGGGGCTGCCGTCGTGTGTCGTACCGCGTCTCGAAGCTCTGCCCGCTCGGGGCCACCTGGATCTCGAAGTAGTTCCGCTGGTCGCCGGCCGGGTCGAACATCACCTCGACGCAGTCCTGCTCCCAGAGGTGCTCGTCGTGGTGCGTGAACGTCGACTTGAGGTAGTCGTCCGCGACCTCCCAGCCGAGGTAGACGTTCTGGTCGTCCCAGGTCATGCGCGCGTTCGCCGCGAACTCCGCAGGCGCGCCGGTCATCGTGTCGACGAGGCGGGGCGTGCGCGCGGCGGTCTGCCACGCGGCCTCGTCGAGCTTGCCGTCGATCAGGATCGGCGTCGTCGCCTTCGTCACGCGCAGCGTCGGGACGGGAGGCGCTGCCGGGGCGACCGGGCGGGGCGCCGCCTCCGCACCAGCCGCCGCAGCGGTGGCCGGCGCGACGTTGATCTGGAGCGCGCGCGCGCGGTTGTCGCCGTCGCTCGCCCCGCTCGTCACCTGCAGGCGGTTCGGCCCGTTCCACATCCCGAGATAGAACGTCACCGTCGGCGACGCCCAGTCGGCCGGCAGCGTCACGGGCTGCACGTCGCGGATGAACTCGCCGCGCTTCCACTGCCCCGGCGGGTAGTGCTCGCGGACGAAGCCGACGCCGTCCTGGTTGAGCACGTTCTGCCCCGCCGCGTTCGCGACGTGCGTGAAGATGGTCCAGCCGTCCTCGAGCGGCCGCACGACCTGCCAGTGCCAGGTCACGGTGAAGGGCTCACCCGCCTTCACCTCGGCCGGCTCGAGGTCGTAGCCGATCAGCTTGATCTTCCCCTCGAAGTCGATGTCGAGCGGGTGCGCCGGGTGCGTCGGCGTCGTCGTGACGAACTGCGCGAGCTGGTCTCGCTCCGTGCTCGTCATGCTGGTCGTCTTCTCGACGCAGCCCGCGGCGGCGAGCCCGAGGCAGAGCGCGAGGCAGGTAAAAAAGCTGAGCGCGATGGTCTTCTTCATGAGTCCCTCGAGAACGATGAGCCTGTGATGAGCGTGCTGCTGGCCGTGAACCCCCGCCAGCCGTGCTGGCCGAGCGTACCGCCCAGCGAAGTGGGGCTACTTGCGCGACTTCTTGCGCGCCTTCTTCTGGAGCTTGCGCGCGGCCTTCTTCTTGGCGTTGTCGGCCGCGGTCTTGACGACGGGCGCCTGCCCGCGACCCATCATGCCGGGCATCCCGCCCATGCCGCCCATGCCGGGCATCATCCCCGGCATCCCGCCCATGCCGGGCATCCCGCCCATGGCCTGCATTTGCTGCATCTGCTGCATCAAGCCGGGAGGCAGCCCCGCCATTCCCTTGCCGCCGCCCTTGCCGTCGCCCGCGACGACCGCCTCGAGCAGCTGATCGGCGAGGTTCGCCATCATCGGGTTGCCCTCGAGCCCGCCCGTCTTGACGGCGTTCTTGAGCTGCCGCGCCATCGCGAGCTGCTTCATGCCGGGCATCTTCTGGAGGAACCCCGCCTGCTGCCCGATGTCGCCCATCATCTGCCGCATGAAGGCGAACTTCTGCAGCAGCTCGATGACCTCCTCGGGCTTGCGACCCGAGCCGTTCGCGACGCGGCGAATGCGCGTCGGCTGCTTCTGAAAGAGCTCGGGCTGCTGCCGCTCGAGCTTGGTCATCGACGAGACCATCGCCTCGACCTTCTTCAGCTCGCCGTCGTCGAGGTTGACGCCCTCGGGCATCGCCTCGCCGAACATCGGCAGCTTCTCGAAGACGTCCTTCAGCGAGCCCATCTTCTGGATGGTCTTGATCTGCTCGAGGAAGTCCTCGAGCGAGAAGCGCCCCTCGAGCATCCGCTTCGCGTCGCCCTCGGCCTTCTCGGCGTCGACGACCTGCTCGAAGTCCTTCATCAGGCCGACGACGTCGCCGAAGCCGAGGATGCGGCTCGCCATTCCGTCCGCGCGGAACGGCTCGAGCTTGTCCATCCCCTCGCCGGTGCCGGCGAACTTGATCGGCGCGCCGGTGACCTCCTTGATGGAGATGGCCGCGCCGCCGCGCGCGTCGCCGTCGAGCTTCGTCAGCGCGACGCCCGTCAGCCCGAGGCGCTCGTGGAACGCCTTCGCGGTCTTCACCGAGTCCTGGCCGATCATCGAGTCGACGACGAGGAAGATGTTCTGCGGCTTGGTGCTCGACTTGATGTCGGCGAGCTCCTGCATCAGCGCTTCGTCGACCGCCAAACGGCCGGCGGTATCGAAGATGATCGTGTCGCGCTTGAGCTTCTTCGCGTGCTCGACGGCCTTGATGCAGATGTCGAGCGGACGCCCGCCGGGGATGGCGAAGACCGGGATCTCGAGCCGCTCGCCGAGCACCTGAAGCTGCTCGATGGCGCCCGGGCGCTGCACGTCGGCGGCGACGAGCAGGACCTTCCGCTTCTTGTCCTTCTCGAGCCAGCGCGCGAGCTTGGCGCTCGTCGTCGTCTTACCGGAGCCCTGGAGGCCGACCATCATGATCGACGTGAGCCCGGGCTTCGGCGCGAGGTCCACCGCGTGGCCCTCGAACGCCATCATCTGCTCGAGCTCGTCCTGGCAGATCTTGATGAAGATCTCGCTCGGGCCGATGCGGACCTTGCGGCCCTTGACCTCGGCGGACGACTTCATCGTCTCGCCGATGGCCTTCTCCTTCACCGTGGCGAGGAAGCGCTTGACGACGTTGAGCTCGACGTCGGCCTCGAGCAGCGAGAGCCGCACGTCGCGCAGCGCCTGCTCGATGTTCTCGGCGTCGAGCTCGGTGACGCCCTGAAGGCGGTTGCGGGCAGCGCGGAAGCCCTTGGTCAGCGTCTCGAACACGTGGCTAATTCTCCAGAATCACGAGGAAAACGAGCGGGATACGCCCCCAGCCTCGGCCGCGAGGTAGCACGGATGGGGCGGACGGACAAGATGGGAGGTGCAGGGCGACCGCGGGCCCGCGAGGCGCTCGACGTCGGTCCGGCTCGAGGAGGCCACTCCTTCCCCGCGACGACAGCTCGTCCCCCGCCGCCATCGCCCTACCATTCTCGCTCCTCCTTTGCTCCCCGCGCGGCCCCGCGTGATATCCGCGTATGACCGTCGCGCGCCTCGCGGTGTCGTTCGATCCCAAGCTCGCCCGGGCCGTGCGCAAGGCGGCGGGCAAGCAGACGACGTCCGCCTGGCTCGCTGACGCGGCCGAGCGGAAGCTCCGCTCGGAGGGGCTCGTCGCCGTCGTCCGAGCGTGGGAGAGAGAGCACGGCGAGATCACGGACGACGAGCGACTCGCGGCCGCCCGCGAGCTGACCCGGCCACGCCGCCGATGAGCGCGTACGTGCTCGACGCCGGCGCGTTGATCGCCCTCGAGCGAAACGACCGCGCGATGTGGGCTCGCCTGCAGGTGGCCGCTGCGAGCGAGCTGTCACTGCTCGTCCCGAGCACGGCGCTCGCGCAGGCTTGGCGCGGCGGCGCGTCCCAAGCGCTGCTCGCGCGGGCCCTCGCGTACTGCGACGTCGCCCCGTTCGATCCCATGGCGCGCGACGTCGGCGAGCTCTGCGGGCGCGTCGGCACTGCTGATCTCTGCGACGCACACGTCGCGCTCGTCGCCTCACGAGTGGGTGATTGGCTCTGCACGAGCGATCCCGACGACATGGTGAGGCTCCTCGCCGCTTGTCCCGGGAAGCGCCGGCCCATCATCGTCCGCTGTTGAGCGCCCGCCGAGCCCTATCTCTACAACCTCCTCAGCAGGCGCGCCGGCACGAAGGGCGCACCCCGCAGAGCTGGTCACGCTCTGTCCACGGGGCGGCCACAGCGCGTTGAGCTTTGCCGCGGCCGCCGCTACGCTCGGGGCCATGGGTGAGCCTGCGGCGCCGACCTCCTGGGACGAGTACCTCGCGCTCGAGGACGCGAGCGACGAGCGGCACGAGTTCATCGACGGGCAGGTGTTCGTCATGGCGGGGGCGACGCCGCGGCACAACCGCATCGTCGGCAACGCATGGGGCGCGCTCGACCGCGCGCTCCGCGACACGCCGTGCGTCGCGCTCGCGGGGCAGCAGCGCGTGTTCGTCGCGGCCACGGGCATGGCGGGTTACCCCGACGTCACCGTCGTGTGCGGGCCGGCCGAGCGGCTGCCCGATGGGCGCACGCTGCTGAATCCGTCGCTGCTCGTCGAGGTGCTCTCGCCCTCGACCGAGGACTACGACCGCGGCG
>CAIUAC010001169.1 GCA_903896985.1 uncultured Sandaracinus sp. | reverse complement strand
GGCGGGGCGGTGTTCCTCTGCTCGCTGACGACGATGCTCGGCTACGGCTCGCTGCTCTTCGCCGACAACCTCGCGCTGCAGTCGTTCGGCCGCTACGCGATCGCCGGTGAGTTCGCGTGCACGACGGCCGCGCTGCTCGTGATGCCGGCGGCGCTCTCTGCGCGCTTCGGGCGCGCGAAGCCACCCGTGGAGAGCGGGCCGCGCGCGTGAGCCTCCCGCGCGCGCGCATCGCGCTGGCGCTCTTGACCGCGATCTGGGGCTCGACGTTCGTCGTCATCGAGGCGGGGCTCGGCGGGGCGAGCCCGTTCGTGATGATCGCCGCGCGCTTCGCCGTCGCGTCCGTCGTGCTCGTGCTGTGGCGCCCGCGCTCGCTCCTGCCTGCGCTCCGCGCGACGCGCGCCGCGCTCCCGCTGACGCTGACGATGGTGCTGAGCTTCGGCCTGCAGACGTTCGGCTTGCAGACGACCACGCCGGCGCGCTCGGCGTTCCTCTCCTCGCTGATGGTGGTGTTCGTGCCGGCGTTCGAGCTGCTGCACACCCGCCGCGCGCCGCGCCCGCGCCTGCTCGTCTCGGTCAGCGTCGCCGCGCTCGGCGTGTTCGCGCTCTTTCATCCCGTCGGGCTCGAGTGGCGCCTCGGCGACACGCTGACCGTGCTCTCCGCGATCTCCTTCGGTTACTACGTCTTCGCGCTCTCCAGGGTGGCTCCGACGCACGATGTGCAGACGCTCGTGCTCGCGCAGACGCTCGGCATCGCCGTGCTCGCCGTCCCGTGCGCGCTCGTCTTCGACACGCTGACCTTCGACTTCGCGCCGGGGACGCTGCTCGTCGTCGCGTACCTCGGCGTCATCTGCTCCGCGCTGAGCTTCACCGTGATGACGAACGCGCAGGGGACCATGCCCGCCGTCGAGGCGAGCGTCATCTACACGCTCGAGCCCGTGTACGCGGCGGTGTTCTCGCTCGCGCTCGGGCGCGATCTGTGGCGCTGGCAGCTCGCGGCGGGCGGCGGGCTCGTCGTGTGCGCGACGCTGATCGCCGCGACGGCGCCGCCCCCCGTGGCGCCGACTGTCAGCGCTTCAGGCTGAGCGCGAGCTCGAGCGCGGCGGCGGGCTGAACCACGCCCCAGCCCTGCTTGTCGGGGCTGACGTCGTCGATGCGCTTGGCGGTGTCGATCAGCAGGCGCTTGATCTGCATCGGCGTCAGCGTCGGGCACGCCTCGAGGAGCTGCGCGACCACCGAGCTCACGATCGGCGCCGCGAAGCTCGTCCCGTCGACGTGCTTGTAGTGCTCGTTGATCACCTTCTGATCGCGCCGCTTGAGCTCGACGAGGCTGCGCAGCGCAGCTCCCGGCGCGTCCCGGAGCGCGTCGAGCTCCGCGTCGACGCCGTGCGTCGCGTGCAGGATCGCGCGCAGCGTGTCGTCGTCCTCGGTGCGCGAGAGGTCGGCGATCAGCTTCGCTTGCTCCGCCGTCGGAGTGCCCGGCAGGATCGGCGCGGCGACCCAGATCGCGGGCGCGATGATCTCGGGCTTCTGCAAGCCGTCGATCGTGGGGCCGTGCGACGAGTGATAGAGCCCGCGCCGATCGAGCTGACCGTGCTTGGCGTCGTCGAGCCCGCCGACGGTGAGCACCGCGGGCGAGTTGGCCGGGGGGAGCACCTTGTGCGCGCGCTGATCGCCGGAGTTGCCCGCCGCCGCGACGACGACGATGCCTTCGCGCACGCAGTCTTCGGCGATGCGCGAGAGCGGGTCGGTGAGGTAGCTGGCCTCCCAGTCGCCGCCGCAGGAGATGTTGGCGACCTTGATGTCGAAGGTCTCGCGGTTCGCGCGGATCCACTCGAGGCCCTTCTGGATGTCTTCGTGCCGGATGCGCGCGGAGGTCCCGACCTTGACGAGCACGAGGTCGGCTTCCGACGCGAGCCCGCGGTATCTGCCGCCGGAGAGCGAGCCGTCGCCCGCGCAGACGACCGAGGTCATCATGCCGTGCCACGAGGACACGTCGGGCCGCGGCACCGCGCGCTTGAGCGTCACGCCGGTGGTGACGTCGTGGTGCGCCTTGATGCGGTGGCGCGTCGCCGTGAGATCGGGGTGCGCGTAGAAGCCCGAGTCGAGGAACGCGATCGTGACGCCGCGCCCGGTGAAGCGAGTGTCGGTGACGAGGCGCGTGGCGACCGGGCGGGCAGGGTGCTTGCTGTGCGAGGGCATCGAAGAACGGCCTTGTACTGCGCTGAGCGGGGCGACGCACGCGGGAACGCGCAACCCCGCCCGGAACCGCTCGTCGCCGTCAGAGCGTGGCGACGGTGACGGTGAACGGCGCGAGCGACGCGGCCGAGTCGCTGTAGGTCGTGGCGACGACGATGCGCTGCTCGCCCGCGGGGAGCACGAAGCTGCTGATCTGGCTCGCGGTGGTGCTGCCGAAGTCGTCGTCGCCGGCGAGGCAGCGGTCGAGGGGCGACGCGGGCGTGAACGAAGGTTGGTAGACGAAGAGGTAGCCGTCGCCGCCCCAAGCGGCGGTCAACGTCAGCGTCTGCGCGGTGGCCGTCGTGTTCTGGATGACGAACGCCTGATAGTGGACCGGCGTCGTGGCGAGCGACACGCAGTCCGCGTACGGGCGCACGAACGTCGTCGTGGACATCGCGAGGTTCCCCGTCAGCACGACCGAGGCGCCGGGCGCGGCCGTCGCGGTGAACGTCTCCGTCTTGCAGGCGGCGTTGCAGCCGTCACCGACGAGGACGTTCGCGTCGTCGCAGGACTCACCGCCTTGAAGCGCGCCATTGCCGCAGCTGAACGCCGTGCAGACAGAGGGCTCACCGACGCAGCCGAAGCCCGCCTCGGGCACGCACGCGGCGCAGCCGTCGGCGGCGAGCGCGTTGCCATCGTCGCACTGCTCGCCGAGGTCGCGCGTACCGTCCCCACAGAGCGACACGCACACCGACGGCTCGCCGCTGCAGCTGAACCCGCTCTCGCCGACGCAGGTGTCCGAGCAGCCGTCGCCCGCGACCACGTTGCCGTCGTCGCAGTCTTCGATGGGGTCGATCACTGCGTTGCCACAGTCGAGCGCGCACACCGACGGCGCGCCCGCGCAGGACCAGCCCGTCTCGAGCGCGCAGCTAGCGTCACAGCCGTCGCCCGCCGTCGTGTTGCCGTCGTCGCACTCCTCGAACCCCGTCGCGACGACTCCGTCGCCGCACGACACGGTGGCGCACGTCACGGTGAGCGAGAACGTCGTCGTCCCGGGGCCGGCCGTGTAGCGGTCGTAGTAGACCGCGAAGTTCTCGCCCGGAGCGGCCATGAACGAGATGGTCTCGTCCGCGGTGGTGTCCGTGCTGGAGCCCGCGCAGGTCCCCGCGCCGTCGCACGTCGTCGTGTCGCCCGCGACGACGAAGAGGTCGTAGTCGTCGGCCGACGAAATGCGGTGCGCGACGACCGTCACGCCCTGCGCCGTCGCCGACCCGGTCGCGAACGTGTACGCCGACTCGGCGCCCGTGTAGTCCGTCGCGCTCGCGCCGCAGCTGCTCCAGTCGGTCACGCGCGTCGCGCCGTACGCCGTGTTCCCCATGACGGTGCCCGAGGTGCAGCCGAGCGTCGCGACCGGGCACAGCATCCCGCCGTCGAACGTCGGCCCGCCATCGACCCTCGGTCCGCCGTCGAGCATCGGTCCGCCGTCTGTCACCGATCCGCCGTCCGTCATGGGTCCTGCGTCGAGCACCGGCCCGCCGTCGACCACGGCCCCGCTGTCGAAGCCGCTGTCGTACAGCCCTGCGTCAGGGAGCGGCCGCGCGGCCTCTCTCTCGCTGCAGCCCACGACGCCGACCACCGCCACCGCGACCAACGAAGCGCTCATTCGAATCCGGAGCATCGGGACATCCTCGCGTGAAAAAGTCGGCGCAGGATTCCACGCCCCGGCGCGCGCGCCAGCGGCCACTTCGCCTCACCGGGTGCGGGTCGAGCGCGGAGGACGCCGCCCCAGAGCGTGCCATCGACGACGAAATACAGTAGACTCGCGCGCCTCAGATGACTGCTGCACCCCCGCCTGTTCGTGTCTGCCTCATCGACATGAACGCCGGCGTCAAGAACGAGGCGATCCGTTGCTTGCACGCGACGATGGCGATCTTCGAGCGTCAGCTTCGCTATGCGAACCCCGACGTGCCGATCGCGCTCACCGTCGTCTCCCCGCGTGACAAGGCGGACGCGATCCCGACGGGCTACGACCTTTATCTGTCGTCCGGCGGTCCGGGCTCGCCGTTCGACTCCGAGGGCACCCCTTGGGGCGTCGCGTACAGCAATTTCCTCGACTATCTCTACGAGGCGCACGACAAGGGCCGCGAGGACGCGCCCGGGCTGATGCCCATCTGCTACTCGTTCGAGCTCGTCGTGATGCACTTCCGCGTCGCGCGCCTCGTGCTGCGCCCCGAGAAGAAGTTCGGCGTGCAGCCGCAGTACACGACCGCCGCTGGCCGCAATCATCCGCTGCTCGCGATGTTCAAGGATCGCATCTTCGCGTTCGAGCACCGCAGCTGGGACGCGCTCGACCCCGACGCGAAGACGCTCGCCGCGCTCTCGGGCGCCGTGCTCGCGGCGGAGAGCCGCCCCGACGTGCACGACAAGGGCGAGAGCATCACCTCGGTGCACATCGGCCCCGGCATCGAGTCGACGCTCTTCCATCCCGAGGCGGATCGCGCGGGCATTCACGCGTGGATCGACAAGCCCGAGCAAGAGGCCGCCTTCAAGGAGGCGTACGGCAACCTCACGCACGAGCGGATGATGCGCACGATCGCGCACCCTGAGCGCATCGACCGCGCGCACAAGGAGGTCATCCCCGGCTTCCTGCGTCGGCACGTCAATCGCCTCGCGCCCGTGCGCGGCTGGAGCCTGATCCCCGAGCCGCTCGCCCGCGCGACGCGCCCGCCCGGCACGGGCACGCCTCGCTGTTAGTCCGCGGGTCGCGCGCCGCGGCGTGAGTCGGTGCATCGCAGCGCACGCTTGGAGAGATC
>CAIUAC010001168.1 GCA_903896985.1 uncultured Sandaracinus sp. | reverse complement strand
TCATCAGATCGCAGAGGATGACGTCCCAGCGCTCGCCGGCCTCGATCCGGACGAGCGCCGCGCGGGCGCTCGTCTCGCGCTCGAGCTCGTGCCGCCCGCGGACCATGCGCTCGACCGCAGCGCCGAGCATCGCCTCATCATCGACGACGAGCACACGCAGGCGCTCGGAGACGCGCGCCCGCGACGAAGGCGGCGGGGTCGGGCGCGGCGCCGTGCTCGCGGCGGGCAGGCGCACCTCGAAGATCGTGCCGCGATCGGGGCGCGCGCGCAGGGAGATCGTCCCGCCGTGATCTTGCACGATGCGGTGACAGATCGAGAGGCCGAGCCCGGCGCCCTCGCCCACCGCGCGCGTCGTGAAGAACGGGTCGAACACGCGGCTCGCGAGCTCGGGCGGCACGCCGCGCCCCGTGTCCTGCACCTCGATGACGACGTGCCCCGCCTCGGCGCGCACGACCACGCGCACCTCGTTGCTCTCGACGCTGCCCTCGTCGAGCGACTGCGCCGCGTTGACGATCAGCGTCGAGAACAGCTGCGCGAGCCCCGCGTCGGTGCCCGTGACGTGCGGCACATGCTCGAACGCGCGCACGAGGCGCCCGCGGTGCCGGATCTCGTTCGCGGCGACGCGCAGGCACGACTCCATCACGGCGACGACGTCGATCGGGCCCGCGCCCTCGACGGCGGGGCGCGCGAAGGAGCGCAGATCCCGCACGGTGCGGCGCACTCGGTCCGCCCCGGCGCGCGCATCGGTGAGCGCGCGGACGGCCTCATCGAGGACCGCGGCTTCCTGTGGATCGGCGCGCAGCCGGAGCGCGTCGAGCTGCTCGCCGAGGTACGCGAGGTTCGTGGTGACGACCGCGAGCGGGTTGTTCACCTCGTGCGCGATGCCGGCGGCGAGCGTCCCGACCGCCGCCATGCGCTCCGAGAGCACGAGCTTCTCGTGCATCCGCCGCGTCGCGGTCATGTCGCGGTGCACGATGGTCACCTCCTCGTGCCCCGAGCGCACGAGGCGCAGCTCCACGACCATCGGATGCCCCGTCGCGTCGGCGCCCGAGACCTCCACCGTCTGGAGCTCGCCCGTCGCGAGCGCGCGCTCGAGCCGGTCGACGACCGAGGCGCGCACGGGGACCGCGAAGAGCTCCGCGAAGACCGCGCCGCGCTCGGGACGGTCGATGAACAGCGATCGACCACCCGGCGCGTGATGCAGATCGAGGACGAGCCCGCCCGCGTTCACTCGGAACATCGAGTCCGGCAGGCTCCTGACGAGCGCTTGATAGCTCTCGAGGAGGCTCGAGAACTCGTGAGGCGGCAGCGAGTGCAGGTCGGTCGGCTGGCTCATGGCGGGCGCGCGGCTAGGGCGATGCTGGCCCGATCGTATGGACCGGTCCAGCCACGATCCAAAAGAACTGCTAAGAGCCCCGCGATGACGCCAGTAGAGCGACTCGAGCGCGAACTCTCTCGAGATCTCGGCCGCGCCATCGCGGACTTCGGCCTCATCAGCGAGGGCGACCGCATCATGGTCTGCCTCTCGGGCGGCAAGGACAGCTACACGATGCTGCACCTGCTCGAGCGCGCGCGGCGCCGCGCCCCGGTGCGCTTCGAGCTCGTCGCGGTGCACCTCGATCAGGGGCATCCCGGCTACGACGGCTCGCCGCTCGAGGGCTGGCTGAGCGAGCACGGCTACGAGCATCGCATCCTGCGCGAGGACACCTACTCGATCGTCACCGACAAGCTCGACGCCGGCTCGACCTACTGCTCGCTCTGCTCGCGGCTGCGGCGCGGCGTGCTCTACAACGCGGCGCAGGCGCTCGGCTGCACGAAGCTCGCCCTCGGCCATCACCGCGACGACGCGCTCGAGACGCTCCTCTTGAACCTGATGTTCACCGGCTCGCTGAAGGCGATGCCGCCGAAGCTGCTGAGCGACGACGGGCGCAACGTCGTCATTCGCCCGCTGATCTACTGCGCAGAGGCGCGCATCGCAGAGCTCGCGGAGCTGCTGCGCTTTCCGATCCTGCCGTGCGATCTCTGCGGCTCGCAGGAGCACCTGATGCGCAAGCAGGTCAAGCGCCTGCTCGTCGACATGGAGCAGCTCGCGCCGCGCGTCAGAGAGTCGATGCTCGGCGCCCTCGGCAACGTGAAGCCCTCGCATCTGCTCGACACCGAGCTGTGGGAGAAGCTCGCGCTGCCCGTCGCGCGAGAGAGCGACGAGGCCCTGCGCGCGCCCCAAGCAGACGGCGTGCGTCGGCTGCCCATCGTCGACTGAGATCGAGGTCTTGCGGGGCGCGCGCTGATATCCTCCCGCGCGTGACCCTGCGCTCGCCTCGCCTCGCCCTGCTCGCGCTCGCCCTCGCCTCGCTCGTCGCCCCGCGCGCG
>CAIUAC010001167.1 GCA_903896985.1 uncultured Sandaracinus sp. | reverse complement strand
TCTGAAAGGCGCGGCGCTCACCCGTGAGCGTGTCGTGGAGTAGAAGCGGCATGGCGCCGCCGATGTAGCACGAAACGCCTGTTTCAGAACGTCAGCAGGAGCCCGACGCCGAGCCCCGCGGGCACGAGCGCGAGGTGCGGCGCAGGCAGCGGCGAGAGCGCGCTGCTCTCGTCTTCGTCGCGCAGACACGCGGCGGCGTCGGGGTGGAGCGCGACGTGCGCGCGCCAAAGCTCGCGAGCAGAGGTGGGGCTCGTCGCGATCTGCACCTCGCTGACGACGATGCTCTCCGCGAGGCTGAGCGCGCCCTCGAAGAGCTGCTCGAAGCCGAGCCACAGCACCAGCCCCTCGCCGAGCGCGCAGCCCCAGCCGAGCGCGTGCGAGAAGAGCGTGCGTGCTTCGTCTTCGCCCTCGGCGGCGTGCGCGAGCAGGCGCTCGACGGCGCGGAGGCGAGGCACGCCGGTCAGCGGCTGCACCTCCCGCACGCGGTCCGAGAGATGGTGCGTCTCGACCGCAGAGAGCAGCATCGCGCCGGCTCCGAGCGCCGCGCTCACCGCGCCGACGGCCGACGGCCAGCGCCACTCAGGCGCCTCGACGGCGACCGCGACGACGCCCTGCACGACGGCCGCCGTGAGGTAGCCGCTGAACCAGAGCCACCACCAGCGTGCCGCGGCGGGGACGTGCGGCTCGATGGCGGCCTCGAGCGCGTACGCGCGCTGCTGCGCCTCTGCCGCAGCGGGCTCCTGACACGCGCGGTCGTCCGACGCGGCGGGCGCGTCCTGCGCCGCTGCGTGCGACGCGTGGACGCAGAGCGCGCCGAGCAGCACGCAGACGACGAGGGTCACGCGGAGCATGGAGAGCCCGAAGGTACCGCGAAGCGCGCGTCCGCGTACGGTGTGCCGCGTCGAGGCGGAGCGACTCGAGCGCCTGCGCCGCCGGTCAATCGACGAGGGACTCCGCCGCAGGCTCTGCGTCTACGCCTCGCTCGCCCGTGAGCCGCTCGAGCTTGCGATAGAGCGTCCGCCGGTCGAAGCCGAGGATGCGCGCAGCGCGCGATTTGTTCCCTTTCACGAGGTCGAGGACGTGCCTCAGGTAGCGCGTCTCGAGCTCCTCGGCGGTCACCAACTCCACGAGCGTCTGAGGCAGCAGCGCGCTCGGCTGCCGCGCCCGGTACGCCCGCACGCGCTCGGGAAGGTCGGACTCGAGCACGCGCTCTGTGCGGGTCATCGCGACCGCGCGCTCCATGCAGTTCTCTAGCTCGCGGACGTTGCCCGGCCACGGATAGGCCACGAGCCTCTCGAGGGCCGTCGGCGCGAGCCCCTCGACGTGCTTGCCGTGGCGCTCCGCGAACCGCGCGACGAAGGCCTCCGCGAGCAGCGGCACATCCCCGTCTCGATGGCGCAGCGGCGGCACCTCCACGGCCACGACGTTGATCCGATAGTAGAGATCCTCGCGGAAGCGCCGCGCGCGCACGTCCGCCTCGAGCTCGCGGTTGGTCGCGGTCACGACCCGCGCGTCGAACGGCACCTCTCGGTCCCCGCCGACGGGCCGCACGCTGCGCTCTTGCAGCGCGCGCAGCAGCTTCACCTGCATATCGAGCGGCATCTCCCCGATCTCGTCGAGGAACAGAGTGCCGCCGTTGGCCGCGAGAAACAGGCCTCTTCGAGCGCTCTTCGCGTCCGTGAACGCGCCGCGCGCGTGCCCGAAGAGCTCGCTCTCGAGCAGGGTCGCCGGCACGGCTGCGCAGCTGAGCGCGACGAACGGCCCGTCGGACCGCGCGCTCCGCTCGTGAATCGCGCGCGCGACGAGCTCCTTGCCCGTGCCGCTCTCGCCGG
>CAIUAC010001166.1 GCA_903896985.1 uncultured Sandaracinus sp. | reverse complement strand
TGGGCGGCGAGCAGCCGGTGCGTCGCGGCGCGCTGCCCGAGGGCGAGGCGGTCGAGACGCGCGCCGGTCAGCGCGTGCGGGTGCACTTCGCGCAGAGCCGCGTCGAGGTCGCCCCGGAGACGCGGGCGCGCTTCGCGAAGCTGCGCCCAGAGGACGTGCGGATCGCGCTCGAGACGGGGCGCGTGGACGTCGCGTTTCACCCGCTCCATCGCGGCGCCGAGCACCTGACGATCGAGACCCCGTCGGCGCGCGTCGAGGTCGTCGGCACCGAGTTCACCGTGGAGCTAGACGCGGCGGGCGCGACGACGGTGCGCGTCTCCGAGGGCATCGTGCGCGTCGTGCCGCTCGACGGCAGCGCGACGCGGCTGGTGCGCGCCGGCACGCAGACGCGCGTGCCCGTGTCCCTCGCCGCAGCCCGTTCGGCCCAGACAGACGCGGTGGCGCTCGCCGATGAGCCTGCCGCGCCGCAGCCCGCCGCGGGTCAGCCGCTCGGGCCGCAGCCCGCCGCGGGTCAGCCGCTCACCGCCGAGGCCGTACACGCCGGGGCGGTCGCTCACCCGCACGTCGGCGCCGAGCCGACCGTCACCGCCGAGCCCGCCGAGCCCCTCACTGGGGCGGCGCGCTTCGCCGCCGCGTCGGGCCTCTACCACCGCGGGCAGCTCGAGGAGGCGGCCGAGGCGCTCCTCCCGCTCGCCCACGACGCGCACCTCCAAGCCGCCGTGCGCCGCGACGCCGCGAACCTGCTCGGCGACATCTACAAGGGCTGGCGCCGCCTCGACGACGCGGCCTCCGAGTACGACCGCGCGTGCGGGCTCGGCAGCGACGAGAGCTGCTACTCGCTCGGCGGCGTCGCCGAGAACCTCGACCAGAACGACCGCGCCCGCGTCGCGTACCGCGCCTATCTGCACCGCGCGCCCGATGGGGCCCTCGCGCTGCAGGCGCGCGCGCGGCTCTGCCGACCGCTCGGCGTCTCGGAGGCCTGCTACGGCTCCGTGATCACGCCGTACACGCCCTGAAGTCCGGCTCCCGCGGGGCTCGGTGCTACCGTGCGCCGATGAACGAGGGAAACTTCATCGTCCTCGAGGGCGTGGACGGCGCCGGGACGACCACGCACACCCGCCTGCTCGCCGAGCGCCTCCGCGGGCGCGGCCTGCCGGTGTGCACCACGCGCGAGCCGACCGACGGTCCGATCGGCACGATGATCCGGCAGATGCTCTCCGGGCGCATCGTCGTCCCCGGGATGCGCGGCCCGCGCCCGCCGTCTTGGGGCACGATGGCGCTGCTCTTCGCCGCCGATCGACTCGACCACATCGAGGCCGAGATCGCCCCGAATTTGCAGGATGGCGTCATCGTGCTCAGCGACCGCTACAGGCACTCCTCCGTCGCCTATCAGACGCTGTCGGCGGGCGGCGGAGACGACATCCTCGCGTGGGTCCGCACCATCAACGCGCACGCGCTGCGCCCCGATCTGACGATCGTCCTCGACGTCCCCGCGGACGTGACGCGCTCGCGTCGGCGCGCCCGCGCCGGGCAGGACGCGCTCTACGAGGAGGACGCGCTCCAAGCGCAATTGGTCGACTTCTACCTGACCATCGAGCGCTACTTCCCCGACGAGCAGATCGTGCACGTGGACGCCAACCGCGACCAGGAGGCCGTCGCCGCCGACATCTACGCGCAGGTGCAGAAGCTCCGCGGCGAGTAGCCCGGGGCGCTGCTCGCTGCGAACGTGCTCTCGCAATGATTCCGAGAAGTTGACCTCAACCTCGGTCGCGCGTGTAAATCCCGGAGCGCCGCGCCCGTCCAAGCCCGCGGCCGGAGCCCCGATGCGCCGCCTGCCCCCCTCCGTGATGACCTCCCCCTCGACCCGCGCTCTCCCGCTCCGCGCGCTCGCTGCCGCGCTCTTGCTCGCCGGCTGTGGCGGTGCGGCGGTGCGCCCTGCGCCTCCACCGGCCGCGAGCGAGCCTGCGCCCGCGGCAACCGTGGCGCCCGCGGCGGCTCCCGGGACCATCGGGCGCGCCGCGCTCGACCTCGTCCTCGACGGCGGACTCGGCCGCTTCCTCGGTCGCGTCGAGACCGAGCCCGCGCGCGAAAACGGCCAATTCGTAGGCTTTCGCATCGTGTCACTCGAGGGCCCGCTCGTCGCGAGCGACCCGGCAGGCAGCGGTGTGCGCGTCGGGGACGTCGTCGTGCGCGTCAACGGGCAGGTGATCGAGCGCCCCGAGCAAGCGCTCACGGTGTGGGAAGGCCTGCGGGTCGCCAGCACGCTGGCCATCGAGTATCTACGCGCCGGTCAGCGGCGCGAGGCACGCTTCGAGATCGTCAACTGACTTGTGAGCACCGGGCCGGGGCCCGGCACTCCACGGAGAAACCAACATGCGTACGAAGAACGTGGTCGCTGTGCTGCTCGGAATGTTCCTCTTGCCCGTCGCCGTCGTGCAGGCCGAAGGACCGCAGCCCGGCCAGCCGGGCTACGTCGATCCGCAGCAGCAGCAATATCAGCAGCAGCAGCAGCCGATGGGCGACCCGAACGCGCAGTACCAGCAGCAGCAGCAGGGGCCCGTCGTCGAAGAGCAGTCGAGCAACCAGCAGGCCGAAGAGGGGCGCGGCGTCGAGTACGGCGGCTACCTCACGGTGCCGATCTTCCTCGGCTCCAACGCTGACGGGATCGGCGCCGGCATCGGCTTCCTCGGTCGCATCGGCTGGGAGTTCGGCAGCGGCTTCGCGGCTGAGCTCAACATCGGCGTGCAGTACAACCCCTTCGACGTGACCATCGCGAGCGGCGGGATCACGAACGCCTGGGGCGGCGCGGGCCTGCGCTACTCGTTCTTGAACGCGAGCGCGCTCGTGCCGTTCGTCGGCGCCGGGCTCCAGCTCAACTTCTGGGGCGCGGACCTCTCGGGCAGCGGCAGCACCACCAACGACAGCATGGCGCTCGGCTTCAACGCGATGGCCGGCATCGCGTACGAGATCAGCGCCGACCTCGCGCTCGAGGGCGGGCTCCGCTGGGACCTCTCCGCGAAGGGCAGCAACGACATCCCGAACAAGGCGCAGTCGTACCTCTCGCCGTTCGTCGGCGCGACGCTCTACTACTGAGTCCGGCTCTACGCGCCGAGGCGCAGCACGCGGACGCCGACCTCCCCGTCGACGTCCACGAGCTCGCCCGTCGCGACGACGCGCTCGCCGGCGCAGAGGCTCACCTCCGCGCCGAGCGCGCGCCCCGTCGTCACGACCTCGCCAGGCGCGAGCCGCGCGAGGTCTTCGAGCAACACGCACACCCGCGCGAGCTCCACGCGCAGCTCGATCGGCGCGTCTCCCACCAGCTCGAGCGCAGCGTCTGAGCTCCCCGTCGTCGTCTCCCGCGTCATCCGTCGCTCCTCGTTGCGAGCGCGCCCCTCGAGGCGCGCGACTCCAGCCGCGATGGTCACCTGCCAGCGCGTGCGCCTCGCGCCCAACGCGCGCAGCGTGCCCGTGCCGGCTACCGTGGCCCCCTCGACGCGCACGCTCGCGCGGTCGAGCACGACGACGTCGCCGAGCGTGAGCGACGCGAGCTCCGTCGCGGTCAGCACTGCCTCGCCGACCTCGAGCACGAGCGTCAGCGGCAACCTCGCCAGCGCCGCCGCGCCGACGCGCGCTGCGTGCGGGCTCGGCGCGCGCAGCGCCGACTCGGGGAGCCACGCGCGCGCGACGCCGCTGTCCTCGCCGAGCGTGACGAGCGTCGGCCACACGAGGCTGCCTGCGTCACCGATCGCTCGGAGGAGCGCCG
>CAIUAC010001165.1 GCA_903896985.1 uncultured Sandaracinus sp. | reverse complement strand
GTGCGTGCCGGCGCGCGCGGGCGAGCAGTAGCTGAGCAGGTAGTAGCGCTGCGTCGCGGCGACGATGCGCCGCCCGATGTCCTCGAAGGCGTGCGTCAGCGCCGCCGCGTCCTCGACGCGCACCGACCCCGAGCGCCCGATGCGCGCGAGGGTGCTCTCATCGATCTCGTTGCCGACGCCGATCGCGAACACGTCGTGCTCGGACTCGCCGAGCCGGCTCTCCATCTCGTCGAACGACACGCGCGCCGCGTGATCCGTGCCGTCCGAGAACACGACGATCGTGCCGAAGACGAGGGGCGTGCGCGCGCTCGCGACCGCGGCGTCGAGCGTGTCGATCGCGGCGACGATCGCGCCGTGCAGGTTGGTCGAGGGGTCCCGCGGCCGAAAATTCGAGATGCGGCCCGCGCCCGCAGCGCCCGCGCTACCCGAGGACGTGAACGGCGTGATCGGGTGGATCTCGGCGCTGCCGTCGAACGCGTAGATGCCGATCTTCTGCGTCGTGCCGACGGTCGACGCGAACGCCGCCGCCGCCTGCTCGATCAGCGGCACCTGATCGCTCTCCGTCACCGAGCCGCTCATGTCGACGAGCAAGAGCGTGTAGTGCTCGGCCGCGACCTCGGGGTTGATGATCGTCTGCTTCGACTCGTCGACGCTGACGAGCGCGCCGTCCTCGTAGATGCGGAAGTCCGAGGCGACGAGCCCGCCAACCGGCTCATCCCCGCTCGTGTCCACGGTGAAGTACATCGCGACGTTGCTCGGCGCGCGATGGGCTGCGTCGACGAGCGTCAGCTGCAAGCCGCCACCGCACGCGGAGACCAGCGCGAGCACGGCGGGCAGCAGGGCGAGGCCCATCCCTGGAAAGAACGGAGCGCAGAAGTTCTTGGACATGAGGGGAACGATCATACGCCAGCCCACGCGCGACGGCAGCGGAACCGTTCCTCGCGAAGCTCAGCCCGCGGCGTCTTCCCACGGCATACGGCCGTCGTCGTCTTCCTCGATCGGCGCAGGCGGCTCGACGGTCCCGACGACGTCGCTGCCATGCTGCGCGAAGAGCTCCTCGTTGATGCGCGCGAGCAGCGGCCCGAGCGACGCGCGGTCGAGCGCGCTGACGGCGACGGCGCCGGTGCTGCGCGCGATGGCGGCGGCGTGCCCGGGGATCAGCTGATCGGCCTTGTTGTAGACGACGAGCCGCGGCATCTGATCGAGCCCGAGGTCGACGAGGAGCGCCTCGGTCGTCTGCATGTGCACCTCGTGCGCGACGTCCGCGATGTCGACGACGTGCAAGAGGAGGTCGGCGTCCTCCGCCTCCTCGAAGGTCGCGCGGAACGCCGCGAAGAGCGCCTTCGGCAGCTCCCGGATGAAGCCCACGGTGTCCGTGATGACGACCTCGCGCTCGTCCGGGAACTTGATGCGGCGCGAGCGCGTGTCGAGCGTCGCGAAGAGCTTGTCCTCGACGAGCACGGCGCTGTTCGTCAGCGCGTTCAGCAGCGTGCTCTTGCCCGCGTTCGTGTAGCCGACGATGGCGACGATCGGCACACCGCGGCGCGCGCGACGGCGGCGCCGCTCGACGCGCTGCTTGGCGAGGTGCTTCAGCTGATCTTCGAGCTGCGAGACGCGGTCGTTCGCGCGACGGCGCCCGATCTCGATCTTCGTCTCGCCGGGACCGCGCCCGCCGATGCCGCCCGTCAGGCGAGAGAGCGCGTCGTCCTTCTGCCCGAGGCGCGGGAGCAGGTACTTCATCTGCGCGAGCTCGACCTGCAGCTTGCCGTCGCGGCTCTCGGCGCGCTGCGCGAAGATGTCGAGGATCAGCTGCGTGCGATCGAGCACCTTGAGGTCGGTGACACCCGCGATCGCCGTCGCCTGCGCGGGGCTGAGGTTGCGGTCGAAGATCAGCACCTCGACGTCGTCCTGCATCGCGCGCGTGACGACCTCGTCGAGCTTCCCCTTGCCGAGGACGAACTTCGGATCGACCTGATCGCGCACCTGCAAGACCGTGTCGACGACCTCGACGCCCGCCGTGCGCGCGAGCTCCCGCAGCTCGCGCAGCGACTCGGCGGCGTCGCCCTTGTGCCGCTTGTCCGTGACGTGCACGAGGATCGCGCGCCCGTCCTTCGCGACGACGGCGCGCGTGCGGGCGGCGCGGGCGAACTCCGCCTCGAGCGCGGGGAGCACCTCCGCGGGGTTGCAGTCGAGCTTCGCGTAGGGGATCGGGCCGAACTTGCGGAAGGGCTCGTCGGTCGAGCCGGGCTGCACCGGGACGCAGTGCGCCCAGTAGATCGTCTGCGGGAAGCCCTCGGGCGAGACGAGGATCGCGGCGACGAGGTCGAGGCGCAGCCGCGTCAGATCGACGAGATCGTCCCGCGTCAGCGCCTCGGTGCGCAGGTGCGTGTGGATCAGGCGCAGCCCGCGAAAGCGCCCCTGCGCCGCGCGGAGGCGCCCGATGTCCGGCAGCATGATCTTCGCCGCGTCACCGACGATGACGAACGCCACCTCGCCCTGCCGATCGACGAGCACGCCGACCTGCCGCCCGGTGCGATGCGAGACCTCGCAGAGCGAGCGCGCGAGCTCGTGCGTCGTCAGCTGATCGAACGGGACGCGTCGACGATAGAGGCGCTCGAGCGCTTTCGTCTCGGCGGTGGCGAGTCCCTGCGTGTTGCCGTGGAGCTGCAAGTCCCGCCAACGTAGTGCTCACGACGAACGAGCGCCAGCCTCGCGCAGTGCCCCGCGGCGGCGCGCGCGACCGGGCCCTCAGTGCCAGACGCCGATGCTGACGCCCCAGTCGAAGTAGCGGCGCGCGAGGTCGGCGACCGCCGAGAGGCGCCACGCGGTCTGAGCGAGCAGCCCGAAGACGCTCCACTCGAACAGATGGAGGTCGAAGCCGGCGGTCGCGTGCATCCGACCGTAGCCCGCGTCGAAGCGCGACGGCTCGTAGTAGCCGCCGCAGCGCACCTTGAGGTGCTCCGCCCACGGCTCGAGCTCGACGCCGAGGCGCGCGCTGACCGTGACCGCGCCGCCCGAGGTGTCGCGTACGCCGCGCAGAAAGCCCTCGACGCCGACGCCCTCGCTCGTCGGGCCGGTCACGACGACCTCGCCGGCGAAGAGCACGTGGGCTCGTGGGAGCGCGCGCAGGCCAGTCGCGCGCTGCACGGCGGCGTACCGCACATCGCGCTCGAGCTGAGCGTCCTCCGCCTCGACGCGCGCGTCCTCTTCGCTGAGCCAGCGCGCGTCGTTGGGCTCGGCGTCCGGCGTGACGGGCGTGCCGCGCTCGCGCGCCTCGCGCAGCACCTGCGCCTTCGCGCGCTCGTCGCGACGGGCTCGGTAGTACGCCGCGAGGCGCGCCTCTGCGCGCGCCGGGCTGACGAAGCGACGATTGAGCGGGCGGTCCCCGGCTTGGTAGGCGAAGCCGAGCTGCAGCTCCCACGGCAGGTGCGCGGCGCGCGGCAAGGCGAGGTCGTTCGAGGTCACTCCCGCGATGCGCTCGTCGTCGACGGTGACGCCCGCGCGAAACGCCGCGCCGAGCCGCCAGGGCTGACGCGCGAGCCGCACGAGCACGCCGACCTCGGGCGACGTCCCCGCGAGCTCGAGGAGCGACACTCCTCCCTCTTTCACGCTGAACGCTGCCGTGCGCGCGCCTCCGCCGACGACCAGCTGACCGTCGAGGAAGCCGTAGCCCACGCCGTACGAGCCGGTGAGCATACCGACCGAGATCGCGCGCGTGTCGAGGCGCAGCTCGTAGGTGAACGAGCGCAGCAGAAAGCCGAAGCCGAACGCGCCGAGCTGCACGCCGAGGCCGATATCGCCGTAGAGAAAGCCGTCGTAGTTGACGCTGCGGTCGCCGTTGTTGTCGTAGTCGCTGCCCGAGTAGGTCGACGGAATCAGGAAGCCGAGCGCGAGGTCCCAAGCGGTCGAGTCGGTCTCCCAGAGCTCGCGCGAGGCGTACGACGCGGGGTTCCAGGCGACGCCGCTGATGCCCGTCGCGACGGCCGAGTACGCGCCGCCGAGCCCGATCATGCGGCTCGAGCCGAGCACCGGGCCGTTGTGCACGTCGATCTCGAAGCTGCGCGGCGTGAGCGCCTGCGCGGCCGCGCTCGTCGCCGAACACAGCCACAGCGAGCCGAGCAGAGACAGCCCGAGCCACAGCCGCATCGTCAGCCGTGCGGCAGGGCCGACCGATGCGCGGCGACGCGCGACGCGAGCTCCTCGGCGAGGCGCGCCGTCGCGGGCTCCTCGAGCACCGCGCGGAGCTGCGCGGCGTCGGTGAGGGGCGCAGGCGGCGGCACGCGGCGGCGCATCGCGAGCGAGCGCGCGGCGGCGTCGCGGAGGCGCGCGGCGAAGGTCGAGTCTTGCTCCGCGCGACGCAGCAGCGCCTCGCGCGCGATCAGCGTGAGCTCGGGCTTCGAGCAGACGAGCACGGTGTCGCAGCCTGCGGCGATGGCGCGACACGCCGCGTCGCCCGTCTCGTAATGATCGGCGACCGCCTTCATCTCGAGGTCGTCGCTGATCACGACGCCGTCGTAGCCGAGCTCCCCGCGCAGGAGCCCCGTGATCACGCGGTGCGAGAGCGTCGCCGGCACGCCCGCGTCGAGCGCCTCGAAGACGACGTGCGCGGTCATCAGCGAGGGCACGCGCCCCGTCGCCGCGCGGAACGGCGCGAGCTCCATCCGGTCGAGGCGCGCGCGGTCGTGCGAGAGCCGCGGGAGCGCGAGGTGCGAGTCGAGGAAGGTGTCGCCGTGCCCGGGGAAGTGCTTGCCGCAAGAGAGCACCTGCGCGTCGAGGAGCCCGTCCGAGAACGCGAGCGCGTGCTCGATCACGCTCGCCGCGTCGCGCCCGAAGGCGCGGTCACCGATGACTGGATTCGCGGGGTTGGTGTCGATGTCGAGGACGGGCGCGAAGTCCATGGTGAAGCCGAGCGCGCGGAGCTGCCGACCGAGCGCGGCGGCTGCCCGACGCACGAGCGCGGCGTCCCCGAGCGCGGCGAGCTCGGACATCGGCGGCAAGGGCAACACGGGCGCCTTCAGGCGCGCGACGCGACCGCCCTCTTGATCGACGGCGATGAGCAAGGGCAAGTGCGCGGGGGCCTCCGCGAC
>CAIUAC010001164.1 GCA_903896985.1 uncultured Sandaracinus sp. | reverse complement strand
CGCTCTCGCTCGACGGCTACGCAGACGAGCAGAGCGCGCTGACCTTGGGCGGACCCGGTGAGACCGGCGTGCTCGTGTTCTCGCTGCGACGCCCGGCGCGCCCGGTGCACGTCGGAGCGACCGCCGCCGCGCGCTCCGGCACGCTGACCATCTCGACGACGCCTTGGTCCCGCGTCTACGCCGGCGCGCGCCTGCTCGGCACGACCCCGCTCGCCAACGCGTCGCTGCCGGCCGGGCGACACACGCTGACGCTCCGCGCCCCCGGTCGGCCTGACAAGCACATCGTCGTCACGATCGCCGCGGACGCCGAGACGCGCGTCCGCGAGGTGCTCTGAGACCGCGCCGCGTCGTCAGGCGCGGAAATGCTCGAAGCCGCCGGCTCCGACCGTGAGGCGCTTTCCGGCGGCGTCGAGCGCGCGCACCTCACCCGGCGGCCCGTCGACGATGCGCCCGAGGCGCGTGCCGAGCGCGTCGAGCGCCGCCGAGGCCGCGCCGGTGAACACGAGCTCGTAGTCCTCGCCTCCCGTCAGCGCGAGGGCCGCTGCGTCGAGACCGAGCGCGTGCGCCTGCTCGCGCTGCTGAGCGAGCATCGGCAGCCGCTCGATCTCAATCTCCGCTGCGACGGCGGAGGCCGCGCAGAGCTGACCGAGATCCCGCAGCAGCCCGTCCGAGACGTCGATGCACGCGCTCGCGCCCGCGGCGACGAGCGCCTGCCCCTCGTCGAGCCTCGCGACCGGCGAGCACCAGCGCGCGACGAACGCCGCAGCGCCGGGCTCACCCGCCCGCCCGCTCGTCAGGTGCGCCAAGCCGAGCGCCGCCGCGCCGAGCACGCCCGTCGCGTAGACGCCGTCCCCGACCCGCGCGCCGCTGCGCGTCAGCACGCGCGCTCCCGCCTCGCCCACCGCCGTCGTCGTGAGGCTCAGCTCGCTCGCCGCCGAGAGATTGCCGCCGACGAGCGCGGCGCCGGTCTCGCGCGCAGCGTCCGCCGTGCCGTCGATCAGCGCGAGAAACGCGTCGTCCCCGAGGTCTGCCGGCAGCGCCAGCGCCACGAGCGTCGCGCGCGGCTTGGCGCCCATCGCGGCGAGATCACTGACGGCGGCGACCACCGCGCGCCGCGCGAGCGTGCGGAGCGGCGCCCACTCCCGGCGAAAGTGCACGCCCTCGATCGACGTGTCCACGGTGAGCACGATGCCGCCCGAGAGCGGCGCGAGCACCGCCGCGTCGTCGCCGATCCCGAGCACGACGCCCGCGCCCGCCGGGCTCAGGCGCGCGGTCAGCGCCGCGATCCGCGTCGCCTCGTCGCTCATCGCGGCCCGGTCCGGCGGCTCACGCGATCACTCAGCTTCGGGGATCGTCACGAAGAACGTCGTGCCCGCGCCGGGCTTGCTCTCCATGCGGAGCCGGCCACCGTGCGCGTCGACCAGCCGCTTGACGATCGACAGCCCGAGCCCAGTGCCACCGTGCTCGCGCGTCGAGCTTCCGTCGACTTGATAGAACGCGTCGAAGATCTTCTCGTGCTCGCGCATCGGGATGCCGATGCCGGTGTCGGCGATGCGGAACTCGAGCGCGCCCCTCGGCAGCGCGAGCAGCACCATCCCGTGCGCGTCGCCCGACCCACCGCCGTCGAGCGTCGTCG
>CAIUAC010001163.1 GCA_903896985.1 uncultured Sandaracinus sp. | reverse complement strand
GAAGCTGCTGACGCGCCCGCCGGAGGCGCGCTGGATCGCGGCGGTGCACGGTCGCGCGCGGCAGCGGGCGCTGCTCTGGCCGGTGAACGGCGCGCGCTTTGGGCGCGGCTTCGGCTTCACGCGGCGTGAGCGGCGGGACCTCCGGCACGAGGGCGTCGACGTCGCCGGCGCGACGGGCGACGAGGTGCGGGCGGTCGCGGACGGGCTCGTCGCCTACGCCGACAACGGCGTGCGCGGCTACGGCAACTGCGTGATGCTCGTGCACGCGAACGGCACGGTCTCGCTCTACGCGCACCTCTCGCGCATCACCGTGCAGCCCGGCTGGCGGGCGACGCGCGGCGAGCGCCTCGGCCTCGTCGGCTCGACGGGCATCGCGCGCGGGCCGCACCTGCACTTCGAGCTTCGCAGAGAGGGGCGCACCTTCGATCCGGAGCCGCTCTTCGCGGAGATCCCGAACCGCTCGCACGGACGCTCGGTCAGGGCGTCCGCGGCGGCGCGTCTCGCAGCACGCGCAGCGTGTTCTCGCGCAGGATCTTGCGGATAGTCCGCTCGGGCACCTTGCGAGCGAGGAGCGCGTCCGTGAGGAGCGGCAGCTTGCTCGCCTCGTCGAGGCCGCGCGTCGGCACGATGAAGCCGTCCCAGTCGCTGCCGAGCGCGGCGACGTCCTCGCCCGCGACGTTCACGATGTGCAGCAGGTGGTCGACGACTGCCTCGACGCCGTCCCGCCCGAGGTAGCGCGGGCAGAAGATCACCCCGGCGACGCCGCCCGTGTCGGCGACGGCGCGTAGCTGCGCGTCGCTCGTGTTGCGCCAGGAGTCGAACACGCCGGCGAGCCCGGCGTGCGACAGGATCATCGGCTTCGTCGCCTGCTCACACGCGTCGAAGAGCCCGCGCTCGTTGATGTGCGCGAGGTCGACGAGGATGCCCTCGTCCTCGCACTTGGTGACGACGTCGCGCCCGAAGTTCGTCAGGCCCTGCCCGCTGTCTTGGCCCCAGCCCATCATCGGCGCGCCGCACGGATTGGCCGTGAAGTGCAGGAGCCCGAGGTAGCGCACGCCGCGTCTGGCGAGCGGGGCGAGCGCGTCCACGTCGCCCTCGAGGGAGTGCGCGCCCTCGACGCCGAGCATCGCCGCGACGACGCCGTCGCGCCGCGCGGCCTCGAGGTCCTCGGCGCTCCGGGCGAGGCGCAGCTTGCCGTCGCTCGCGCTCACGGTGCGCTCGATGAGGCCGATGGTGTCGTCGATGGCGCGGCGGCAGGAGCGGTCGAGCCACGGCAGCGCGACCAGCCCGAAGAACGCGCCGCCGAGGCCGCCCTCGAGCGCGCGCGGCACGTCCACATGCCCGAAGAGCGCGCTCGCCGGCAGCGGGGGCGTGTGGCGGGCGTTGACGTCGTAGCGGAGCAGGCGCGTCCAGAGGAACGAGTCGGTGTGCAGGTCGAGCGCGGGGCACTCGGCGTGGATGCGCCTCGCCTCGTCGCTGCCGTGGAGCGTCGGGGTCGCGTTTCGCGGGCCGGGAGTCGCCATCGACGACAGCATGACCGACGACGCGCGAGAGGCGCTATGCTGGCCGCCCCGATGGCCGAAGAAACGAAGAAGCCCAAGCGCCCGAACGCGCGCTTTCAGCGTCCGTCGTCGCAGCCCGCCGACTCGGCAGCGCCTGTGGTCGCGGCGCCTGTGGTCGCGGCGCCTGTGGTCGCGGCGCCTGTGGTCGCGGCGCCTGTGGTCGCGGTGCCTGTGGTCGCGGTGCCTGCCGTCACGGCGCCGGCGGTCCTCGCCGTGACGAGCAGCGGTGGGCTCGCCGCGCCGCGCCGCAGCAAGCCGCGCGCGCAGGTCAGCGCGAGCGAGGGCTCCGTGCTGATCACGGGGATCTGTGGGCGCCTCGGGCGCCTGCTCGCGCGCACGCTGCACCGCGACGACGAGGTCGTCGGCATCGACCGCCGCGCGTTCGAGGGCAAGCCGAAGGACATCGTCCACCACCAGTTCGACGTGCGTCGCAAGAAGACGCGCGACGTGTTCCGCGCGGGCGGCATCCGCGCCGTCGTGCACCTCGGGGTCATGCACGACCCGCGGGCGAGCGACAAAGAGCACCACTCCTGGAACGTCCGGGGCTTTCAGAAGCTGCTGGAGTACCTGGCGGAGTTCGAGATCCCGAAGCTGGTCGTGCTCTCGAGCGCGAACGTCTACGGGCCGCAGGCGGACAACCCGCAGTTCCTGACGGAGGAGGCGCCGCTCCTCGGCGCGCAGACCTTCAGCGCGATCCGCGACCTCGTCGAGGTCGACATGCTCGCGCAGAGCTTCTTCTGGCGGAACCCCTCGACCGAGACGGTCATCCTGCGCCCCTGCCACATCCTCGGCAGCGTGCGGAACGCGCCCAGCAACTACCTGCGCCTCGAGCGCCCGCTGACGGTGATGGGCTACGACCCGATGGTGCAGGTCGTCCACGAGCGCGACGTAGTCGACGCGCTCGTGCTCGCGCTGCGCCCGGGCGTGCGCGGCATCTTCAACCTGCGCGGTCCGGGGGAGGTCCCGCTCTCGCACCTCCTGCGCATGCTCGGGCGCAAGCCGATGGCCGTGCCGGGACCGATCGCCGAGAGCGTGCTCTCGCGCCTGTGGAAGTTCCGGCTGACGTCGTTCCCGACGCCGGAGCTCGACCACGTCCGCTACCTCTGCATGGTGGACGACGCCCGCGCCCGCGCGACGCTCGGCTACGCGCCGAAGCGCACGCTCGAGGAGACGGCGCGCGCGGTCGAGTCGGATCGCTGAGCGGCGCGCACCGCCTCGCGCTCCGCCTCGCACGCCTCCACGTCCAGCGCATCTCCCACCGTATCTCCCGGCGCAGAGACGACGAAGGCCCCGCGGAGCCAGTCCGCAGGGGCAGTCGTCACTTCGGTCGGGGGGCGCTCAGCTCAGCGGTTGCGGCAGACGGCGTCGATGCAGCTCTCCATCGCGCCGCAGTCGGTCTGGAGCGCGCACTCGGGGACGCTCTCGTTGGTCGCGTAGCAGAGGTACTCGGTCGAGCCGCTCGCCATCTGGCAGATGGGGAGCTGCACGTCGAAGCGCATGCACTCGGCGCTCGTCCCGGTGGGGCAGGGGGTGCGGCAGACGCCGCCGCGGCAGACGCTGCCGAGGGCGCACTGGGTGTCGGTGGTGCAGAAGGGGTGCGGCTCCCAGGTGGGGCGGCAGAACTGATCGGCGCCGCAGGTGTCGCTCGCGCCGACGCAGGTGCTGGTGCGGCAGTCCGAGAGGCAGCGCCCGTCGACGCAGTGGTCGGCTCCGCACGCGGCGGACGTCGTGCACTCGGTCGGGTCCGCCTCACAGAAGCCGGCGCGGCAGGTCTGACCCGAGGCGCACTGCGACGCGGCCGTGCAGAGGTTCACGCAGGCGTTGTCGACGCAGGCGCGGCCGGCGCCGCACTCGTAGTTGAACTGGCAGGTGCTCGACGGGTCGGTGCAGGCGCCCTCGATGCAAAGCTGCGTGCCGGTGCAGTCGGCGGTCGTGCGGCACGCGCCCGGGGGCACGCAGGTGCTGCGGAAGTCGCAGACGAAGCCGCCGGTGCAGGTCGCGTCGGTCGTGCACGCTGACGAGGGGGTGCAGACGTCGCTCGCGCAGTACTCGCCCGCGGCGCAGTCGCCGTGCGTGCGGCAGGCGGCGGGGGGCGTGCCCGGGACGCAGACCGCGTGGGCGGTGTCGCAGATCTCGCCGGCGCCGCAGTCCGCGTTGCTGACGCAGGCGGGCGCGTCCTCGCAGTAGCCGGTGCTGACGTCGCAGCGCAGGCCGAGCGAGCAGTCGTCGATGGTCGTGCAGGGGCAGCCCGCGCCGACGCAGTAATCTGGCCGTGGGCCGCCGCTGTTGCCGCCGTACATGGGACAGCCGCTAAGGGTGAGCGTGATCGAGAGCGCGAGGAAGGTTGCTTGAAGCCTGGTCATTTCGGCACGCCTCTGCTCGTTCAATGCGAGCTGTGGGTCGATTCGAACTGTCGTGTACGGGGGCGGCTAATGCGACGAGCGTGCCATGAGGAAGTTCTGGCGCCCGCGCGAGGTTCTGCGGCGTCTGCGCGGATCGCGAGCGGCGCCTGGACTGCCGATCGTGAAGGCGGGTTCACGGTGCGCGCCGTGAACGTGGGCGGGTTGGCGCGGCGGGCGCGGCGGGCGAGCGACCATGGCGGCGGTGTCGCGGGTGGTGGAACACGGAGCGATCGAGCGGGAGGCTGCGCTCCTCGAGCTGTGACGCCGTCGGCGTGACGCCGGGCGGCAGGGCCGCGAAGTGCGCGAGCGGGTTTCGCCCGGCGCCGCCGGAGTGCCACTCGAAGTGCAGGTGCTCGCCCCGCGCGAAGCCCGTCGCGCCGACCTCACCGAGCACCTGCCCGCGCCGGACGCGCTGTCCGGGGAAGACGTAGATCGCGCGGCAGTGCCCGTAGAACGTCGTGCTCGCGTCGGGGTGCACGACCATCAGCAGGTTGCCGTAGCCGCGCAGGCCGTTGTCGGCGTAGGCGACGATGCCGTCGTTCACCGAGCGAAACGGCGTGCCGGACGAGGCGCCGATGTCGATGCCCTGGTGGTTGTGGCGGCGCCGACCGCGTCGCGTCGCGCCATAGCCGCGCCAGAGGTCGCCGCCGGCGACGGGGAAGAGCAGGTCGGCCGGGTCGGGCGTCGCGGAGCCCTCGCGCGCGGCCTCGACCCAGCGGGGCTCCGGCGCGCCGAGCAGCAGATGGGTCGCCGTGCCGGTGACGCCGAGACCGAGCGTCGTGGCGCGCGCTGCGTCCGGGCCGGAGGGGCGCGGCACGCGCCGTGGGCCGTCGCACTTGCCGCGCAGCGCGCCCCGCCGAACGCAGCGGCGCGCACCCTCCGAGAGCCAGTCGGTCGGCACGGCGGTCGTCAGGCTCGCGTCCGCTGCCGCTTCTTCGGGCGTCACGGGATGCAGCCGCGGCGCCGCGCTCGGCGGCGGCGTCGAGTGCGGTGGCGCGCTCGGGACGCCGGCGTCCTGCGCCCGGGCCGCGGTCGAGGCGAGGGCGCAGTTCAGCCCCGTGAGCGCGACGAGCACGACGATGGACCGGCGGGGCACCCCCGATCCGTATCACGTCAGCCGCGGAACGTCGGCCCGAGCGCCCCGGCCTGCCGGAGCGCCTCGAAGAGCACCACCGACACGGCGTTCGAGAGGTTCAGCGAGCGCACCCCGCCGCTCATCGGGATCCCCCACACGCGCTCGCGGTTCGCGTCGAGTAG
>CAIUAC010001162.1 GCA_903896985.1 uncultured Sandaracinus sp. | reverse complement strand
GTCCGAAGACACCCGAAGAGCAGCTTCATGCCGAGCACCTATGTGTTCCCCGGCGGCAAGCTCGACGCGCTCGACTCCGAGCCACGCCTGCTCGCGCGCACCCGCGGACGCTCGCTCGAAGGCGCAGCACAGGCGCTCGGCGAGCCCGCCGACGCGGCGCGAGCCACCGCGCTCTACGTCGCCGCGATCCGCGAGACCTTCGAAGAGGCGGGCGTGCTCCTCGCGGACTTCGGCGTCGAGGCCGACCTCAGCGCCGCGCGCGCGCGCCTCGCGAGCGGGGCGCCCTTCGTCGACGTGCTCAGCGAGCTCGACGCGTATCTGCGCCTCGATCAGCTCGTCCCGCACGCGCGCTGGGTCACGCCGGTCGCCGAGGCGCGCCGCTTCGACTCGCGCTTCTTCTTCTCACTCGCCCCCGCCGGCCAGTTCGCCTCGCACGACGAGCATGAGACGACCGCCGGCGCCTGGCTCTCTCCCGGCGCCGCGCTCGCCGAGTCGCTGTCCGGCGCGATCCAGCTGCCACCGCCCACGCTGCGCACGCTCGAGAACCTCGCGCGGCATCCGTCCTCATCGGCGGTACTGCGCGAGGCCGCGGCGCGCCTCCCAGCGTACGTCGATCCCGTCCTGCTGCTGGATGGCGAGCAGGTCACGCTCTTGCTCCCAGGCGATCCTGGGCATGAGACGCAGGTGCCCGCGATCGCGGGCCCAACACGCTTCGTGCTCGAGGCGGGTCGCTGGACGTCGCGAGACGCGCAGAAACAACGATCGACGGTGATCTAGAACACCGAATTCAGCCGCAAGCCTGGAGTTAGTGCTAGACATCGGAGTTACAGCAAGGCTCAATAGTGACCATGACGACCGAAAGCGATTCAGTCCGCGAGCTCTTCACCGCATCCGAGGTGGCCCGCTTCTGCCAGGTGGATCTCAAAACGATCCACAACTGGGCAGAGCGCGGCGAGGTTCGGCACTTCCGTACGCCAGGGCGGCATCTCCGCTTCCGCCGCGTCGATGTGCTCGATTTCCTGCGCAAGTACGGCTACCCGATTCCGGAAGTTCTGATCGCGGGCAAGCCGCGCATTCACGTCGTCGACGACGACGGCACCTGGCTCGGCAACGTCAAGCGCAACCTCTCGAAGCGCTTCGAGGTGACGACCTTCCAGGATCCGTTCGACGCGCTCGTCGCGATCGGCAGCGAGACGCCGGACTGCATCGTGCTCGACATCAAGATGCCGACGTTCGATGGCCTGCGCTGCCTCTCGCGGCTGAAGCAGCTGCCGGCGACGCGGCACATCCGCACCATCGTCTTCTCGGCCTACGAGGACACGAAGAAGAAGGCGCTCGAGGCGGGCGCTTCGGCCTTCGTCGTCAAGCCCGACGTCAACAAGCTCAAGGAGACGCTCGAGGCGCTCATGGGCCTCGAGCGGCTGTAGTCGCCCGGCGGCACGGCCTCGCTGTGCCGCCCTCAGTCTGCTGCGCGGGCTGCCTTCTCGGCGAGGCCCGAGACCCCTGCGCGGCGGGCTAGCTCCACCTCGACGTCTCGGAGCGTCGCGCCGCGGGCGAGCAGCCCGACGAGCGCGTGATAGACGACGTCGGCGCACTCGGCCACGACGCGCTCGCTCGACTCACCCTCGAGCGCGCGGGCGAGCTCGTCCGCCTCCTCACGCACCTTCGCGCCGATCTTCGCGGTGCCCGCGTCGAGCAGCGAGCGCGTGTAGCTCTTCGTGCCCGCCGCGCCGCGCCGCGCCTCGAGCTCTGCCCAGAGCCGCGCGAGCTGTGGTGACGCGGGGGCCGCGCTCGCGCCGTCGACGCGCGTGAAGAAGCAGCTCTCTGCGCCGGTGTGACAGCTCGGCCCTGCGGGGTCGGCGAGATAGAGCACCGCGTCCGCGTCACAGTCGAGCCAAACCTCGGCGACGCGGAGCACGTTGCCGCTCGACTCGCCCTTCTTCCAGAGCGCGCCGCGCGAGCGCGAGAAGAAGTGCGCGTCGCGGGTCTCGAGCGTGCGCGTGAGCGCCTCCTCGTTGGCGTGCGCGACCATGCGCACGGCGCCGGTCATGCGGTCTTGCACGACGACCGTGACGAGCCCCGCCGCGTCCCACTTCAGCGCCGAAAAGTCCATGGGCGTCAGTTAGCACGCAACAGCTGGGAACCGGCGCGGATAAGAGGCGCGTCACGCAGTCGTCCCCCAACCCCGGAGCCCACCATGAAGCCCCCGACCAACCTCGCCGAAGTCCGCGCCGCGCTCGCCGCCCAAGACGCCCTGCTGCACGGCGCGACCGACGGCATCGACCCAGAGACTGACGCCGCCGACGACGTCGACCTGCTCGAGCAGGCCTTCGCGGCGCGCTTCGGCGGCACCTCGCGCCTCCCGCGCCTCCTCCGCCCTGCGCACGGCTTCCTGCTCAGGGCCTGATCGCTCCAACCCAACCCAACCCAACACGCCCAGCCCACGCCACTCACCACGAAAGACCTCCGCCATGACCACCGCCGTCAGCACGACCCCGCACTCCGCCCTCAGCCCCGACCCCTCCACTTTTGCCGGCGCCGTCTGTCGCAGCGGGCCCGAGACGGCCGAACAGCGAGACTTCGCCGCGTTCATGGCCAACCTCCCCGTCTCACTCAGCCCCGCGCTGATCATGGCGATGCTCCAGCGACGCATGAGCGGCCTCGACAGCCAGATCCAAGCCGACGTCAGCGCGATGGAAGACCAGCAGGCGAAGCTGACCGGGTTGCAGCGCGACAGCGAGATTCTCTTGGCGATCAAGGGCGCCTGCCCGGCCGACGGCAAGATCTCCGGCGTCACGCTCGTGGTCTACGACGGGCAAACGAAGAGCGCCGCCGACTGGCTCCATGAGGTCGACCCGAGCATCACGCTCTTGCCGCCCGACGCAGACCACCACGTCTTCGATTACTACACGACGGCGAAGCTGGACGTCGGGCTGAAGTCGCTCGAGAGCGAGATCAAGCGCGTCAACCAGGGCACCGAGCTGAAGATGATGGACCTGCAGAGCCTGATGCAGCAGCGCTCGTCCGAGATCTCGCTCGCCACGAACATGCTCAAGGCCGTCCAAGACGGCACCGACGCCATCGTCCGCAACATCGGCTGAGCCGACGCACGTCACGCGGGAGAACGACCATGACACGCATCGGCAACGTTGAACGAACCACCACGGCCTCAGCCACGCAGCACCTCACTGCGGAGGTCGCTGCCTCCCGGGCGGGGAGCGCCCTCGCGCTCGCCTGCACGACCACCGCGCGGGGCGCCGCGCGGCCGACCGGGTCGCGCGCACCGGGCGACGCGACCGCCTCGGACCGGGCGCAGCAGTCCGCGGCGGCGGACATCGCGGCGGCCTTCGCTGGCAGCCCGGAGAGCTTCCTCGCCCGTATCGCGCTCCAGCTGAGGCGCTCGAACGCCGCGGTCAGGGAGACCGGCATCCAGACGGAGACGAGCGTCGCGGATACGGCCGACAAACTGCGATTGGCAGCGGAGAAGAGCGCAGCGCGGGCGGCCAGGCAGGCGACCGGCTTTCTCGGGCTCGGTCACACGCTCGAGATCGTCGCGAAGGTGGCGGCGGTCGTCACGGCGGTGACGGCGACCGTGCTCACGGCGGGCGCCGCTGCGCCCGTCGCAGCGGGACTCTTGCTGATGACCTTCGGCGACGACCTCGCGACCGTGGCCGTGAAGGCTGGGCTGTGCCCGGAGTCCTGCAAGGCCGAGCTTGCGGTCGGGCTCAAGCTGACGGGCGCGGTCTTGGTCGCGACGGCGTCGCTCGGCTCCGGCTTGGCGGCGGGCGGCTCGGTCGTGCTCGAGGCCACCTCTGAGAAGATCGTCGCGTGCGCCGCCGACGCCTTTGGCATGGGCGAGGAAGCACGCACCGCGCTCAGCGTGACCCTGTCCATCGGCGTCGGCGTGCTCGCAGCGGTCGCCGGCGGCGCGGCCGCCGCTGGCAAGGGGGTCACTGACAGCGCGCTCCGGGCGAGCCTCGACGCGGCGCGCGGGCTGGGCCGCACGTTCGCCGCGAGCGCACAGCTCGGGTCAGCGGCGGCCGGGGTCGGCGTCGCCGTGGCGAACCACGACGCGGCGTACCACCGGGCCGACGCGCAGGACGCGACGTCGACGCGCGACGCCGCCTTCGACCTGGCCGAGGGCCACCTCGAGGGCCTTCAATCTGCGCTCCGGGCCTACGGGCGCGCGATGAAGCTCGCCAGGCAGGCCCAGGAAGCGCGGGGCCAGGCCCTGAGCGCCGCCACCCAGCAGCGCGCCTGACGCAACCACGCACCTCGTTGGACGAAACTCCCCACCACGCAGCCCGGAGAACCGCTCATGACCACACGAATCGATAGCTCCTCACGCCCCCAAACCTACACCGCAGAGAACATGACGGTGACGAGCGGCGGCCCCGCGAGCCAGGTCGCTCGGCTGCAGCTCGTCCTGCTCGACCAGCAGGAAGACGCCGCGACCTCGAGCCGACGCTCGAGCCGCGACAGCGCGCGACAGGCGCGCAAGTCGCAGGTCAGCGAGCTACGGCACGCGGCCGACCTCCAGCTCGCGGCTGCGCTGACCCGCGCCGCGACGACGGCGGTGAGCGCCGGGGTCGACCTCGCCGCAACCATGCGCGCCGACGACGCCTCGGACTTGCGGACCGAGGCGGGCGCTCACTCGGCGAACGCCACGGCGCTGTCGGGCAGCAACACGACGGCGAGCGCCGACCAGCAGCGGACGGCGAACTTCCAGAACGGCGCCGCGAGCGGGATCGAGTCCGACGTGCGGACGCTTCAGCTCGGCGGCAAGGGCATCGATGCCGCGGGCCAAGCCGTCGGCGCGGTCCTGGACCACGGCGCGGCGCTCGCCAACGCGCGAGCCACCGAGTACGCCGGCCTCGCGGACGGCTACCAGCAGGACGCGGAAGCCGCTGGCGAGACCGCCTCGCAGGCGGCCCGCCGCAGCGAGCGCCTGCTCGAGGCTCTCGCGCAGGTCGCCAACGCACGCGCCGAGGCGACGCGCAACAGCGTCGCCTGACGGCTCGCAGCTCAGGCGGGCGTGGCGGCGGCGGTCGAGGTCAGGCCGAAGATGGCGAGGATTTCCTTCTCGACCTTGTCTTCTTTGATCTTCCGAGCGAGCGCGAGCTCGGTCACGAGCAGGCTCCGGGCGGTATCGAGTAGACGCCGCTCTCCGAAGCTGAGGTCTTTGTCGCCCTTGAGGCGATAGAGGTCGCGGAGCACCTTCGCGACCTCGAACGGGCTGCCGCTCTTGAGCATGTCCATGTACTCGCGGTAGCGGCGATTCCACGGCTGCGCGTCGACGGCGACCTCGTCGCTCTTGAGGATCTGCAGGACCTTCTCGGCGTCCTTCTTGGAGATCACGGTGCGAAGACCTGCGCGTGCGGCGCCATCGGTCGGGATCATCAGCCGCATCCCGCTGTCGACCAGCTTGAGGATGTAGAACGCCTTCGGCTTGCCGGCGATGTCGCGGTTCTCGATGCCTGTGACCTCCGCCACTCCGTGCGCGGGGTAGACCGCCTTGTCGCCGATCTTGAAGGTGATCTCCATGCCTCGCATCTCCTCTTCACGCGTGTCCGACCCCCGGCACGTCCCGAAGAACGCACCGCAGCCGGCTCAGGAATCTGAGCTGAAGTTCAAGCGACTGGTCCGACGGCCGAGGGGCCTCTCAGGCGGGAATGACGCTCCGTAGAAACACAGGCGCGTTGCTCGATGCCCAGAAACACGAGCCCAAGCTAGCAGGAATCGACCGCCGCGTCAACGGCATTCTCGGCCGTTTTTACTTGTGATTTTCGCTAGTTGCGTCGCCATCGGTGCGACTTTCCGGCGAAGCCTCAGGTGGGTTGGGTCGGAGCTCGAGCAGGTCGCGGATCTCGCCAGCAAAGAGCACCTGGAGCCCGTGGACCAGCGGCGCAACGTCCAGCGTCGTCTCGAGGAGCATTCGGTCGGCGTCGCGGCGGGTCGTCACGCGCTCAGCGGCCAGCCGGAGCCCGACCATCGCACCGAGGTCGCTCGCGCCGAGGTTCAGCACGAGCGTCCGGAAGTTCTCCTCGGCTCCGGCAGGGAAGCGCCCGCGCAGCTGGAGCTCGACGTGGAGCGCGTCGCCGCCGCGCGGGACGATCGCCACGGCGAGGGCGCGCGTGCCGGCGAGCAAGCTCGTCGTGCCGAAGCCGTCAGGCAAGGTCAGCCCGTCCGGGGCGTAGACGACGAGGGGTGCTCCGCCATAGGCGGCGACGAGGGCGGCGGCGTCTCGGCCCCTGAAGGACGAGCTGCACCGACGAGTCGGCGAGGTCACGCACGCGAGCAGCGCCGCGAGCGGCCCGACGGCTGGACCGCCGGTGATGACGACGAGGTCGGGGGCGAGCGCGGCAAGCTCACGGCGCTCGTCTGTCAGGAAGCCGGCTCGGCGCACGATCGGCTCGTCCGCGAGCGACTCGACGATGGACATTCGCGCGCCGGCCTCCTCGACGACGAGCCGCGCGTCGAGCGGACCACGGACGAGGAGGAGCGACGCCCCGTCGTCGTACTCCGCATAGACCGCCTCGCTCAGCGTGCGGGGGTCGACGCCGGTGTGCTCGGCGAAGCGAGCCAGGCTACCCGGCAGGACCAACGCGTCGACCACGTGGAGAGCAGCCTGTGAGGCGAACAACTCAGCGGGATGCGCGACGATGACGAACCGCGCGCCTTCCGGCACGAGGGACACCAGCGGACCGAGCGGCGGCGGACCCGGCGCGACCATCGGCGAAGGACGGGCGGTGGCTCCACCGCAGCCGACTGCGCTCGCGGCGCCGACCATCAGCAAGGCGATGGCGGCGCTGCGGAGCACGGCGGCGGCGAGCGCCCGGGCTGGATTGGGTGGGTGAGCCGGACTCACGCGCGGGCGCGCGGACGCTTCTCGTCGGCGCTGGCCTTCGACTTCGTCGGCGTCGGCTCGTCGTCGTCGGAGGCTGCCGAGGCGGCCACGTTGCGCTTGAGGCCCTTGACCTCGAAGAGCTTGGCCTCGATCTTCTCGAGCAGGTCGGGGTGCTCCTCGAGGTAGCGGACGGCGTTGTCACGCCCCTGCCCGACGCGCTCGCCCTCGTAGCTGAACCACGCGCCGGCCTTGTCGATGATCTTCGCCTCGGAGGCGAGGTCGACGATGTCGCCCGAGCGGCTGATCCCCTTGCCGAAGAGGATGTCGAACTCGCAGGTGCCGAAGGGCGGCGCCATCTTGTTCTTGGCGACCTTCACCCGCGTGCGGTTGCCGATCGCCGTCTCGCCGACCTTGATCGTGCCGACGCGGCGGATGTCGAGGCGCACCGAGGCGTAGAACTTCAGCGCGTTGCCGCCGGTGGTCGTCTCGGGCGAGCCGAACATGACGCCGATCTTCATGCGGATCTGGTTGATGAAGAAGAGCGTGCTGTTCGACTTGTGGACGGTGGCGGTGAGCTTGCGGAGCGCTTGGCTCATCAGGCGCGCCTGGAGGCCGACGTGCGAGTCGCCCATCTCGCCCTCGATCTCGGCCTTCGGCACGAGCGCGGCGACGGAGTCGACGACGACGAGGTCGACGGCACCCGTGCGGATCAGCGTGTCGGCGATCTCGAGCGCCTGCTCGCCGTAGTCCGGCTGGCTGACGAGGAGCTCCTCGGTCTTGACGCCGAGCTTGCGGGCGTAGGCGACGTCGAGCGCGTGCTCTGCGTCGATGAACGCCGCGATGCCGCCGGCGCGCTGGCACTCAGCGATGGCGTGGAGGGTGAGCGTCGTCTTGCCGCTCGACTCCGGGCCGAAGATCTCGATGATTCGGCCGCGCGGATAGCCGCCGATGCCGAGGGCGAGGTCGAGCGACGGGGCGCCGGTGGAGATGACGGGCACCTCGACCTTGCTGTCGTTCGACAGGCGCATGATCGCGCCCTTGCCGTATTGCTTCTCGATTGCTCCGAGCGCGAGCTCGAGCGCCTTTTCACGATTGGTGTCCATGGCCATGAGGTCTCCAGACGAACATCAGCGCGGCGGACTGACGGGCCGCGCGGGAAAGAGGGTCAGTGAGCGGCTCCGGGCGCAGCGACGGCCTGCGCACGGAGTGGAAAAGTGGCGATGGCGGCGTAGTGCGGAGCGCTGCGCCCTTGGCCGTGCAGGGCGTCGCGGCTCGCGCGCGGCAGGCTCTCGAAGAGGGTCACGCGCTCGAGGCGGTCCGCGCAGAGCACGCCGGGCTCGAGGGCGAGGAGCGTGGCGCGCGCGTCCGCCGGCGCGCGGTCGACGCGGGTGAGCGTGATGTGCGGGCGAAACGCGTGGTCGGGCCCGTCGGGGAGGGGGACGCCGGCACCACGGCACGCGCGCTCGGTGCGCTCAGCGAGCGCCGTGAGCAGCGGGGCACCGTCGGCGACGCGCAGCCAAGCGTGGCGCGGCGCGATCTCGACGTCGCTCGAAGCGCCCTCGGGCAGCACCTCGATCGGACCGTACGAAGCGTGAAGCTCGGTCCAAGCCTCGAGTGGCAGCGCAAACGCGTCGGAGAGCGCCGCCTCGAGCGCCGGGATGCGCGCGCGGGGCACTTCCCCCAGGAAGCTCAGCGTGATGTGCAGGTCGTCGTCCGCCGTGACGCGCGCCTTCCAGCCGGGACCGGCGACGAGCGCGGCGACCCGCACGACGAGCGCAGAGACGCATGCATGCGCGGAGTCCCCGAGCGGGACCGCGACGAAGAGCCGTGCGAAGTCTAGGGACTCGACCGACGTCACGCGCCGTCCTGCCCGCGCGCGGCGCGCATCACGAGGCGGAGCGCGATGTACGAGGCGAGCGTCCGCACGCGGTCGCGGTCCCCCGGGAGGCGGCGCTCGTACGTCGTCGTCGGCTGGTCTTTGCGCGCGAGGGCGAAGCAGACGGTGCCGACGGGCTTGTCGGGCGTCGCGCCCCCCGGTCCCGCGATGCCCGTGACCGACACGCAAAGGTCCGCATTCGCGAGGAGCAGCGCGCCGTCGGCCATCTGCGTCGCGACCTCGACGCTCACTGCGCCGTACGCCCGCAGGGTCTCGAGCTCGACCCCGAGGACGGATACTTTGGCCGCGTTCGAGTAGGTGACCGCGTCGAGCAAGAGGTAGTCGCTCGAGCCGGGCACCGACGTGACCATCGCCCCGACCATGCCGCCCGTGCACGACTCTGCGAGCGCGAGCGTGAGCCCCGCATCCCGCAAGGCGCGCCCGACGGCCATCGGGAAGGTGTCGTCGCGGTCGCCGTAGACGACGTCGCCGAGGCGCTCCTGCACGAGCCCGGCGACGCGGCGCGCGGTCGTCTCGGCCTCACCCGCGGAGGCTCCGCGGGCGTGCACCTTCACCTCGATCTCCGGGAAGTGCGCGCGGTAGCCGAGCGTCACCTGCGGCTCCGCCTCCTCGAGGCCGGCGAGCTTCTCGCCGACCTGCGACTCCGTGAGGCCGAACGTGCGGATATGCACCTGATGCGTGTCGCGCGCCGCGAGGTCGGCGATCTGCGGGACGACGCGCTCCTCGAACATGCGCCGCATCTCGCCGGGCACGCCCGGCATGAAGAAGAAGCGCGCGACGGCCGCGCCCTCCGCGGCGCTACCCCCCGGAGCGGCCAGCGAGAGCGCGAAGCCCGGCGCCGTGCCGTCGGAATTGGGCAAGATCTCCGCGCCAGCGGGGAAATCCGCTTGTTTCTCGTTCGAAGGGGGCATCTCGCGCTGAAACTGGGCGAAACGGCGGCGGATCGCCTCGAGGCTCGCCTCGTCGCGCACGAGCTCGACGCCCGCCGCGACGGCGGCTGCCGCGGTCGTCAGGTCGTCGGTCGTCGGGCCGAGGCCCCCGGTGCAGACGATCACCTTGGCGACACCGGCGAGGCGGTGCAGCGCGTCGACCACGCGCCCGCGGTGATCGTCGACCGTCGCGTGCTCGAGGACGGCGAAGCCGAGGGCGGTCAGGCGCTCGGCGAGCCAGGCTGCGTTGGAGTTGACGAGCTCACCGCGCGTGAGTTCAGTCCCGATCGAGAGCACGGCGGCGGTCATGGAGGTACGGAGCGTATGTGCAGTAGTTGCCCCGGTCAAGCGTGTGCTATCGCCTCGCCATGCAGAAGAGGCTGATCATGAAGGTCCTGACTGGTGCCCTGTTTCTCGGCGGACCGCTCGCCCTCCACGCGACGTCGGCGGTTGCGCAGGAGCACCCCGCAGCGCTCGTCGCGGACATGGTGCCCGGCGCGCTGCCCGCGACCGCGAGCACGCCGCTCTCGCGGCTGCCGATCACCCGCGCGACGCTCGCCAACGGGCTGCGCGTCGTGCTCAGCCCCGATCGCACGGTGCCGACGGTCGCCCTCGCCGTCTACTACGACGTCGGCTCACGCAACGAGGAGCCCGGGCACTCGGGCTTCGCGCATCTGTTCGAGCATATGATGTTCCAGGGGTCGGAGAACGTCGCCAAGGGCGAGCACTTCGGGCTCGTGATGAACCGCGGCGGCTCGATGAACGGGACGACGAGCGAGGACCGCACGAACTACTTCGAGACGCTGCCGTCGAACGAGCTCGAGCTCGGGCTCTTCCTCGAGGCGGACCGGATGCGCTCGCTCGCGGTCAACGAGACGAACTTCGAGAACCAGCGCCAGACCGTGATGGAAGAGCGCCGTCAGAGCTACGAGAACCGCGCCTACGCGCAGTCGATGCTGCGCATCAACGCGCTCACCTACAGCGGCTGGTTCCCCTACGAGCACTCGACCATCGGGGAGATGTCGGACCTGCAGAACGCGCCGCTCGCCGCCGTGCAGGAGTTCTGGCAGCGCTGGTACGCCCCGAACAACGCGGTGCTCGCGATCTCGGGCGACTTCGACGTCGACGCGACGCTCGCGCGCGTGCGCAACTACTTCGAGCCGATCGCGCGGCGCGACACGCCGGCGTTCGCGCCGTCAGCGCTGCCCGCGCAGACGGCCGAGCGCCGCGAGACGATGACCGACGCGCTCGCCGAGCTGCCCGCGTTTCACATCGCCTATCACATCCCGCCGTCGCGCGAGCCTGACCACTACGCGATCGAGGTGCTCTCGATGGTGCTCGGTGATGGCGAGTCGTCGCGGCTCTATCAGAAGCTCGTCAAGGAGCGCGAGATCCTCCAGGAGATCTCGGTCAGCACCGACGATCGCCGCGGGCCGGACGTCTTCTCGTTCTGGGGGGTCGTCGCGCAGAACCACACCGCCGACGAGGCGCGCACGGTGATCTACGACGAGCTGACGCGCATCGCGCAGGAGGGCATCACCTCGCGCGAGCTCGAGAAGGCGAAGAACCGCCTCCGCGCGTACTTCGTGTTCGGGCTGCAGTCGAACCTCGCGCGCGCTCAGCAGCTCGCCGAATTCGAGATGTACGCGGGCAACGCCGAGCTGCTGCGCGCGGAGCTCGATCGCTACCTCGCGATCACCGCCGACGACGTGAAGCGCGTCGCGGGCGCGTACTTCGCGCCGACGAACCGCACCGTCCTCGACGTCGTCCTGCCGCCCGCGGCGGAGGCTCCGGCGACCGCCGCGCCCGCTGCCGCGGCGCCCCAGGGAGGTGCGCGATGAGCCGCGCCACGATGCTGCGCACGCTGAGCCTCTGTGTGCTGCTGATGGGCGCAGGCGCCACTGCGGCCTGCGGCGGAAGCACCACGCAGCAAGGAAACGGAACCACGGTGACGACGGTGAACATGGACGACGAACTCATCACCGTCAGCCGCCCGGAGCATGTGCGCGTAGCGCCGCCAGCGTCGGGCCCCGCGAGCGATCTGCGCTTCCCCGCGATCGCGCGCGTGACGACGCGGTCCGGGCTCGAGCTCGACACGGTCGCGTCGAACGCGCTGCCGGTCGTCTACTTCCGCCTGGTGATCAAGAGCGGTGAGGCGGCCGATCCGGCGAATATGCCGGGCGTCGCGCACCTGGTCGCGGAGATGCTCAAGGAGGGCACGCGGACGCGCAGCTCCGCGCAGCTGGCGGAGGACGTCGAGTTCCTCGGCGCGAGCCTCGACGTCGGCAGCGACGAGGAGTCCATCTACATCAGCGGGCGCTGCCTCAAGGATCAGCTCGACGCGATGCTCGCGATCGTCGCCGACGTCGCGCAGAACCCCGCGTTCACGGACGCCGAGCTCACGAAGCTCAAGCGCCGCGAGGTCGACCGGCTGCAGCTGCAGCTGGCGGAGCCGTCGTTCCTCGCCGCGCGCGAGGTCTACGCGACGCTCTACGGCGCGCACCCGTACGCGCGCATCGACACGACCGAGGCGGTGGTCAACCGCGTCACGCGCGCGGACCTGCAGCGCTGGCATCGCGCGCACTTCGTGCCGAACAACGCGTTCCTCGTCACCGTCGGCGACACCACGGCGGACGCCGTCGCGCAGTCGGCGGAGCGCGTCTTCGCCCGCTGGCGTCACGCCAACGTCGTGCGCGCGGCCTACCCGGCGACGCCGACGCGCACGGAGCGCAAGATCATCGTCGTCGACCGCCGCGACAGCGTGCAGTCGGTGATCAGCGTCGCGAACCTCGCGCTCGCGCGGCGCGACGCGCAGTACATCCCGCTCCTCGTCGCGAACCAGGTGCTCGGCGGCTCGCCCGCCGCGCGCCTCTTCATGGACCTGCGCGAGCGCCGCTCGCTCACCTACGGCGCGGGCAGCCGCGTCGGCGAGAGCGTCGACGTCGCGCCGTTCCGCGCGTACGCGTCGGTGCGCAACGCGGTCACCGCCGAGGCCATGAGCGCGTTCATGGAGCACCTGAACCGCATCGTCAGCGAGGCGCCGCCCGCCGAGGAGCTCGACAACGCGCGGCGCTTTCTGTCGGACAGCTTCCCGCTGCGCATCGAGACGCCCGGCAAGGTCGCCGACCTCGTCGCGCAGCTGCGCATCTACGGCCTCCCGGACGACTACTGGGACACCTTCCGCACGCAGATCGGCGCGGTCACGCCCGAGCAAGCGCTCGCGGCGGCGCGCCAATACATGCACCCGGAGAGCGCGGTCATCGTCGTCGTCGGCAAGGCTGCCGAGGTCGCTGAGCCGCTGCGGCTCTACGGCGACGTGACCATCGTGTCGCCCGAGGGCGTCGTCGGCGAGACGCTGCCGCGCTTGCCTGCGGGCGCGACCGCGGCGCCCGCTGCCGCTGCGCCGCCGGCCGCTGCTGCACCGGCTGCTGCGGCGCCGGCCGCCCCCACGCATTGATCTTTTGAGAAAAGCCGCGCAGCGTCGCCGGGTGAAACCGACGACGCGCGGCTGCCATCGACTCCACTTCCTGTCGGCGAGCTTCGCGCTCGCCGTCGTGCTCTCGGCCTTCGCGACGCCCGCCGAAGCGCAGCCGCTCGCGCCGTCGGACGTGCCGCCTGAGCTGCGCGCGTGGATCCCGTGGGCGCTCGACAGCGCGCCCAACTACGGCTGCACTTTCGGCGACGCGGCGCCGGGCAACGACGCGAACGCCGCCGTCGACGCGCCGATCTGCGTGTGGCCGGGCGAGCTGGTCCTCACCGTCGGCGCGAGCGAAGCGACGTTCGCGCTGGATGCGACGAGCGATCGGCGCACGGTGCTCGGACTGCCGGGCGGCGGCCGCAACTGGCCCGTCGACGTGCGCGTCGATGGCCAGGCCGCGGTCGTGCTCGTGCAGGCCGGCGCGCCGGTGCTCTGGCTCGAGCCGGGCGTGCACCGCATCGAGGGGCGCCTGCCATGGGCGGCCGTGCCCGAGACGCTCGCGGTGCCCGACGACATCGCGCGCGTGACCCTCGTGCGCGACGGTCAGGCGAGCTCGCCCTCGCGGGCGACGGCGGGCGAGGTCTGGCTGCGCGGCGGCGCGACGGCGGCGACGGAGCAAGATCAGGTCGGCCTCGAGGTGCACCGCCGCATCGACGACGGCTCGCCGGTCTCGGTGACGACGCGCATCGTGGTGCGGGCTGCCGGGCGCGCGCGCGAGCTTCGGTTGCCGAATGTGCTGCCGGCGGGCCTGGTGCCGATCGAGCTCACGGCGGATCTGCCCGTGCGGCTCGTCGCGTCGGGGGAGCTGACGCTCCAGCTCCGCCCGGGCACGTTCACGATCACGATCCGCGCGCTCGGCGCGCACCCGGACGCGTCGTTTCGTCGGCCGCAGGTCGACGCGCCGTGGCCCGACCAAGAGGTGTGGGTCTG
>CAIUAC010001161.1 GCA_903896985.1 uncultured Sandaracinus sp. | reverse complement strand
GGCGACGAGCGCGAGCGCCCCATCGCCGCCGAGGCGCCGCAGCGTGCCGTCCGCGCTCAGCACGGCGGCCGCGTCTCCCCAGGCGAGCGCGCCGATCGCGGGCGAAGGCAGCGCGAGCGGCGTCAGTTGCGCGCCGCGACTGAGCCCGAGGGAGAGCAGCGTCGGCCCATCGCCGCCGACGGGCACGTCGGAGCGCGCGCCGAGCAAGACGAGGTCGGCGCCCGCGAGCGCGACGAGCACCCGCGCCCCGGCGGGCAGCGCGCGCGCACCGAGCGAGGCGCTCGCCGGCACGGCGACGGGCGCCTCCGCCGCGCAGGCGACGAGCGCGAGCGCCAAGACGCAGCCCGCGAGCACTGTGTTGCCGCGCCGGTCAGCCGTGCGCCGGTCAGCCGTGCGCTTATCAGCCATGCGCGAGCAGCTCCCGCCACTGCACTGGCAGGTCGAGGAAGCCCTCGCCGTGCAGGTAGTCGTAGATCGAGTTGCAGATCACCGTGCACACCTCCGCATAGAGGCGCGGGTCGGCGGCGAAGCGCAGCGCGTCGTCGCTGACCTCGCCGTTCAGCCGATCGACGACGGGCTCCTGCATCGAGGTGACGAGCTTCTCGAGGAACTTCGCGTCGAACACGCGCCGAAACGCGCCGAACTGCTCCTGCGGCAGCTTGTAGCCATAGAGCTTCCCGTGCGCGACGCGCGACTCCTTGATGACCTCCCAAGCGAACTCGCCGAGCGACGCGACGAAGTCCTGAAAGAGAAAGTGCGCGAGCACATCGCAGTAGATGCGCAGCAGCTTCTCGAGCTGCGGCTGCGTGCGCGAGAGGAACGAGAGCGAGAGCGAGCGGATCTGCCGCCGCAGGAAGTCGATCGCCTCAGCCTTGTCGGCGGGCGTCGCGTACGTCATCGCCTCGAGGTCCGCGAAGAGCTGCGCCTCGTGCTTCTTCAGCGCGCAGTAGAGCGCGTGCTCGTGCGACTGCATCACGCGCGCGCTGTCGTCCTCGCGCCCGCCGAGGATCGACGTGAAGAAGAGCTTCGTCACGCGGCGCTGCACCTGCTCGAGCTGCGCGCGCACGAACGTCTCGCGGCGGCCGGAGAGCAGCTTCTCCAGCAAGCTCCGGAGCGCCTGAATCACCTCGATCTCCACGTTCGCCTGCTCGCCGCCGCTCGCCTGCTTTTGCGCGGACTGCAGCGCGCGCAGCTCCGCGACGACCTGCGCCGTCACCTCGTCGAGCTCGCTGTTGGTCTGCTGATCGGCGTTGTAGAAGACGACGCGCGCGTTGATCTGCTCCTCTCGGAGGCGCGTCGCGGTGTGCACGACGTCCATCTTCGCCTTCGTCGTGACCATCTGCCCGGTCACGTCGTTGCGCGGCTTGCGCGGCGGAGGCGGAGGCGCGAGGGCCGCCGCCGAGCGCTGCGGGAGCATCGGCTTCTGCGCGGGCGGCGGAGCGCTGACGGGCGGCGCGCTGACGGGCGGCGGAACGCCCGGCGCAGGCCTCCGCATTGGAGGTGGCGGGGTGACTGGTGCCTGCGCGCCGGATGGCGGGGTGACGGGCGGCGGGACGGCGGGCGGCACGGGGCGCGCCGACGGGACCGGAGGCGGCCGATTCGCGGCGAGCGGGGGCGGAGGCGGGGCCTTCGGCGGAGGGGGGCGCTTCGGGTCCATGCGAAGGACATGGTGCCATAGGCGCGCGGGCCTGCGCCGCGCAAAGGCAAGCTCGACCGGCGCGCGCCGCCCCCGAACGTGGCCCTGCGCCCCGTGATCGTGGTCAACGTCGCGCAGAGCAGAGACGT
>CAIUAC010001160.1 GCA_903896985.1 uncultured Sandaracinus sp. | reverse complement strand
CGCGACGAGCGCGCCCGCGAGGTCGCCTCTTTCGCGCAGCAGGGCCCCGAGATTGTTGTGCGCCTCGGCGAAGCGAGCATCGACGCGGATCGCCTCGCGGTAGGAGTGCTCTGCGCCGGGGACGTCGTCTTGAAGCTCGCGGGAGAGGCCGAGATCGAGCAGCGCCCGCGCGTCGCTCGCGTCCGCGGTCAGCGCCGCTCTGAACAGCCGCTCGGCCCCCGCCGCGTCCCCCTGTGCGAGGAGCGCCTCACCGCGCTGCACGGGCTCGCTCGCCGGGTGCGCTTGCTGTGCGCCTCGCTCGACGGCCTCATCCTCGAACTCGACGTCCTCGCCGCCGGAGCCGCGCCCGGCCGCGTCACCCGGCCGAACGTTGGACGGCGAGTCGACGGATGGACCGCCGCAGCCGAGCAGCCCGACACAGCACGCGGCGAGCGCCGCGCGACCGAGCGCCCAGCTCACATCGACTCCCGGTCCGCCAAGCCCGAGCCGTCGAGGTCCGCGTCGAGGCGCGCGATCGTCTCGCGCAGCACGAGCGTGAGCGCCGCGAGCTTGCCCGCGTCCTGCACCTTGCCCCCGCCTCGCTCTTCCACGTAGAAAACGTCCGCCACGCGCAGGCCCTCGGTGTTGATCTTCGAGAGCGCGATCGTCAGCCCCTGCTCGTGCAGCGCGCGGGCGATCGCGTGCAGCAAGCCTACCCGGTCTCGCGTGAAGACGTCGACCACCGTGAAGCGCGGGTCCACGCCATTGTCGACGCGCACCTCGGTCGGCACATCAGGGCCCTTGCGTCGCGCCCACGCCGGAGGGCGCGGGCGAGCGGCGAGCAGCGCCTCGGGGGTGACGCGGCCCGACACGAGGTCGTCGATGTCCTTGGTGAGCTTGGGGAGCCAGCTCGTGTCGCCGAGCTCCGCCCCGCGCACGACGCGCCGGACATGAAAGAGGTCGACGGCCTCGTCGGGCTCGCCCTGCCGCGCGCGCGTGTAGATCTGTGCGCTGCTGACGGCGAGGCGGTTCGCGGTGAGAGCGGCGGTGAGGTCAGAGAGCAAGCCCGGGCGGTCGTCGGTGACCACGACGAGCTCTGCGAGTTCGCCCGGCGTGCCGGGGCGCACCGCGACGTGCACGCGAGTGTCGCCGCGCCGCGCCGCGATGCTGGCGTGCGCGAGGATCGCGTCCGGCGGGTTGGCGAGCACGTAGCGCGCTGGCATCTCGTCGACGAAGCGCTCGTGCTGCGCCTGGCCGCCGCTCTCGCCGCGCTTCGAGGCTGCGCTCGCCATGCCCAAGATGCGCACGCGCAGCTCCGCCCGAAGCTCGTCGGCGCGCTCGTAGGACGAGGCCGTCGCGCCCCCCTCGAGCGCCTGCGCCACGGTGACGTAGAGGTCGTCGAGCATGCGCGCCTTCCAGGAGGTCATCGCCTGCGGGTTCGTCGTCGAGAGGTCCACGACGGTGAGCAGATAGAGGTCGCGCAGTCGATCCACCGAGCCGACGAGCCGCCCAACCTCGGCGATCGTCTCGGGATCGCTCGTGTCGCGCCGCATCGCCCAGTGGTAGAGCGAGAGGTGCTCCTGCACGAGCCAGACGACGTGATCCGCGTCCACCGGCGAGAGCCCAAACCGCGGCGCGATCGTCCGGACCATCTGCGCGCCACGCTTGCTGTGGTCCTTGCCCTGCCCCTTGCCGATGTCGTGCAGGAGCACGGCGAGCAGGAGGGGCGCCGGGCGAGGCGCCTCCGCGGCAGCGCGTGAGGCGAGCGGAAGCTCGTGCGCGAGGTCGCCCCGCGCCAGCGCATGGAGCGTGTCGACGGCGGCCACCGAGTGAACGTCGACCGTGTACACATGATAGAGGTCGTGTTGAACACGCCCCGTGACGGGCTCGAACTCGGGGATCATCGCGAGCAGCAGCCCGACCTCGTGCAGCTCACCGAGCAGCGAGCCGCGCCGCACGGACGCCTCCCCGACGTGCCCGAGCAGCCTCAGAAAGAGCTCGGACGCGCCCGCCGACTCACGCAGGCGCTTGCGCCACTCGGCGTCCCCCGCCGCCCGCGCGATCGCGTCACGCGCGTACGGATACGGCGGCAGCTCGCGACGCGCGACCTCCCCGTAGAAACGCAGCGCGAGGCAAGGGTCGGCGCTCAGGTGCTCGCTGTCGGCGAGCGTGACGTGCTCGCCCCACAGCGCGACGCCACCGCCGACGTCAGTCGCCGTGCCGCGTGAGTCGCGGCGCTTCTCCGGGCGCGCGCGCGCGAGGACGCGCTCCGCCGCCTGCGCGACGACGCGCGCCTGCTGGTAGTACGCCTGCATGAACTGCTCGACGCCGAGCGTGACGCCGTCGACGAAGCCGAGCGCCGGCGCGACGTCCTCTTGGTCCTCGAAGGTGAGCCGGTCCTGGCGACGCCCGGCCCGGACGTGCAGCAGATTGCGCACTCTCCAGAGCAGCTCCTCGGCCGCCTCGAGCTCCTTCAGCTCGCGGGGATAGACGGCGCCGAGGCGCACGAGCTCCTCCGGCGTCGCCGCGCCCCACCGCGCGCGCGCCGCCCAGCGGGCGACGTCGAGGTCACGCAGCCCGCCTCGCCCGAGCTTCACCTCGGGCTCGAGGAGGTAGAGCGAGCCGCCGAAGCGCTCGTGGCGCTCCTGCGTGTCCTTCTGCATCGCGTCGAGGAACGCCTCGAGTCCGGGGTCGAAGAGCGAACGCCGACCAGCCTTCTGCAGCTCGTCGACGAGCACGCGCTGACCCGCGATGGGCCGCGCATCGAGGAGCGTCGTCGCGGTGCGCAGGTCGGTGCGCGCGAGCTCGACCGTCTCTTCGACGCCGCGCACGGCGTGCCCGATGGACACGCCGAGGTCCCAGAGCGGATAGAGGATCCCCTCGGCCAGCGCGCCGATGTGCGGGTCGCGCGGGTCATCGCAGAGGAAGAGGACGTCGATGTCGGAGCGAAGCCCGACGAGCCCGCGCCCCCAGCCTCCGACCGCGACGAGCGCCACGCGCCCCGCTGGCCGATGGCCGCTCGCGCGCGCCGCTGCGTCCGACGCGCAGTAGAGCGCGCCGAGCAAACCATCGAGCGCGCGGGAGAGCTTGCGCCCGACAGACGCGCCGCCCTCGCCTGCACGCGCGGCCGCCTCGAGCTGTGCGCGATACCTGACTAGGTACTCGTCACACGTCGCGGCGAGCCCCGGGGCCAGGCGGCCGAGGTCGATGGTCCTCGAGGGCGCTTCGGCCATTCCGGGACCGAGTATGGCGGCGACCCGGCCGCGCGCAATGTCCCGCCCCTGCCCCGCGCTCACTGCCCGTGCGCGTAACGCACCAAGCCGTCCGCGATGCCCTCTGCGAGCGCCTGCTTGTACGACGCCGACGCGAGCAGCGGCGCCTCCGGTGCCCGCAAGATGAACGACGCCTCGACGAGCACCGCAGGCATCCGCGCGCCGACGAGCACGT
>CAIUAC010001159.1 GCA_903896985.1 uncultured Sandaracinus sp. | reverse complement strand
GTCGTCGCCCGCGCCGCCGACGGCAGCGGGCCGCTCCCCGCGCGCGTGCAGATCTTCCCCGTCGGCGGCTACACGCAGCCTCCCGCCTCGTGGGGCGAAGGCCGCGCGGGCGGCGACGGGCGCCTCTACGTCGAGTACCCCGTGAGCGGCGACGTGACGCTGCGCGTGCCGCCCGCCGACTACCGCGTCGTCGTCTCGCGCGGCTACGAGTACGACCTCATCGACGAGACGGTCACCGTCGCCGCGGGCGCGACGAGCGACCTGAGCGCGCACCTCGATCACGTCGTCGCGACGCCCGGCGTGATGTGCGGCGACTTCCACATCCACACCTCGCGCTCGCCCGACTCCGAGGACGACGCGGTGTGGAAGGTGCAGTCCGCCCTCGCCGACGGGCTCGAGATCCCCGTGCGCAGCGACCACGAGTGGGTGCGCGACTTCGAGCCGCAGCTCGCGGCGCTCGGCGCGCAGAGCTTCGCGTACGGGCTCTGCTCGATCGAGCTGACGACCTTCACGTGGGGGCACTTCGGCGTGTTCCCGCTCGTGCGCGACGACGCGCGCATCAACGGCGGCTCGTTCGACTGGGCCAACCGCCTCGCGCCCGCGGTGTTCGCCGACGTGCGCGCCCGCGAGACGCCGTACGGCGCGCCGAGCTTCATCGTCAACCACCCCCGCGACCAGTCCATCGCGTCGTACTTCGACCAAGCGGGCTACGACCGCTTCACCGGCGCCGTCGATCACCCGGAGAACTGGGACGAGAACTTCGGCCTCGTCGAGGTCTTCAACGACTCGAGCTTCGACCACAACCTCGGCACGACCGTGGCGGACTGGTTCTCGCTCCTCTCGGCGGGGCGCCGCGTCTACGCCGTCGGCTCGTCCGACTCGCACGAGGTCAACGGCAGCCCCGTGGGCTACCCGCGCACCTGCATCGAGGTCGGCACCGACTCGGCGACGGAGCTGCGCGCGCTCGGCCCGAACGGCGTGCGCGACCCGCTCGTCGCGGGGCACGCGACGGTCAGCGGCGGCATCTACGTCACCGCCGTCGCGCGGGGCGGCGCGGGCCCGGGCGACGAGGTCACGGGCTCCGCGGCGCGCGAGACGGTGGACGTCACGGTCCGCGCGGCGCCGTGGATCGACGTGACGAGCCTGCGCTCGTTCGTGGACGGCGCGCTCGCCGAGACCATCCCGCTCGACGCCTCGACCGTGGACCCGCTCGACCCGACCGTGCGCTTCCACGGCGCGCTCGACGTGACGGTGACCGCCACGGGCGGCGTCCCGACCTACGCCATCTTCGTCGCCGCGGGCGACGCGCCGATGGAGCCCGTGCACCCGGGTCGGATGCCGTTCGGCGTGACGAACCCGGTGTTCTTCTCGCGCTGAGGCGCGGGGCGCGGGCGCGCCTCCCCGAGTTACCTGCCCCGAGTGTCCAAAGCGGTCGTGAACCTTCACGCGGACGAGCCGCACTTCTCAGCGCTCCTCGAGCGGGCGGAGGCCGGCGAGGAGATCGTCATCGCGCGCGGCGGCAAGCCGGTCGCCCGCCTCGCGCCGCTGCGCCGGGCGCGTCGGGTCACCCGCAAGCCGGGCCTGCTGGCGGGGCGCGTGCGCATCGCGCCCGACTTCGACGCGCCGCTGCCCGACGACGTCGTCGCGTCGTTCACGGACGCGCCGCTCGAGCCCGCGGCGCTCGAGCCCGCGGCGCTCAAGCCCGCGCCCAATCACTCCGTGATGTCGAACTCCAGCGCCGAGAGCTCCGCGCCTGCGGCGTCGCGCACGACGACGCGGTAGTGCCCGGCGGGCCGACGCGCCGGGAAGCGCGCGACGGTGCGGTAGCGCGCCTG